>JACOEM010000008.1 GCA_024998565.1 Nitrospira sp. | reverse complement strand
GCATTCTAGGGGAGATCTGAACGAACGATGATGCCCGTTCCGCTTATACTACGGGGTTGAAGTAATGCAGGAAGAGGATCTTATGTAGGCAGGTACACTCCGGACTGTTTCAAGAGGTGATGAAGCATTCGTTCCAACGACTGTTTGTCCCCCTCATAAGTTATAAGGTCGAGCAGACAGGCGATAGCGTCGTACCAGAGGCCGGATTCGGAATAACGATAGATCGCGTCACGATCGCAAGAGGTCCAGGTGCATGGCATGCCCAGCGAGCAGGCTTCACTATAGGGGATCCGTTCGATGGTTCCGCCTGCGACAATGTCCCGCGAAGGTTCATCAGGGTCCACGACCAAAGTGATGAACCATCGGTAAGATTCCTGCTCCTTGAGTTCAATCACATATTCCCGAGGCCTGGTACAGTGGATGCCTGCATGAAGAGGTGAGGGGCGACTCGCGGGCGAGATAGAGAGATGTGATTAAACAGTAGCTGGAGAGGACGGTTCAGGATCTGGCCTAGGGAAAGAGGTTGCCGCGTCTCCTGTGATGGAGGAGACGCGGCAGATGGCGTGGAGAAGGCGGTCTGATCAGCGCTGGATGGGCACGATCCAGGAGGCCGTGTCATGCGGTTGCTCATGGTCGACAACCGGCGACAGGAAACCGGCTCTCTGCCACGCCGAAAGGGCACGAGCACAGTTCGATCGACGCTGTTCGCGCGACTGCATCGACCCATGGCGATGAAGGAAGCAACCGTCATGCCGTCGATGTGTGAAGATGAAGCCCTCGCGGCACTTCAGGACGTAACGATCGAAGCCGGCAGGAACGAGTAGGGCTCAGTAATTGAACCGCAACGACAGCGAGCCGACATGAACCATACTGTCGTATCGGCCATTGACGGTGGGATTTTGGTTGCCCGCGATGGTGCGTACTTCGTACAGACCCGCTTGATAGGCGAGATCGATGGCGAACAGTTTCGGCTTCAGCGGACCAATGCCCAGTTCGCCGCAACGTACCAGTCCGAGGAATCTCCCGTTTTCATGGCAGGCCAACCCGATCCCGACGGAGGGGATGTGCGTATTGGCTGAGGGGACTCCCGGATTAAAGGTGCGATCGGGTATTTGAGCCTGCTGGTTCATGTACCCGGCCCGAAGGGCAATGTCCCAATCCGGCATTGAGGCCAGGCGAAGCCATCGGTATTCGGTGCCGATCATGACGGTGTAGGTACTCTGCCAGTTTTGAGGAAACGGCAACAGGGCGCCGTTCGTCAAATGGACATCGAGGTTCCGGTTGGATTTCCATCCGGTGTAGTCCACATCGAATTCCAATTTCCACTCTCGCTCAGACGTACGAACCGGCCAGATGCCGATGCCGCCGGAGAAGACTTGCGGCAGGACGAAGGTGGCTGAGGCATCGGCGACTGAGGCGCCGTTGGCGAGAAAGTTGCCCGTGAGATGAAAGGTGGCCTGACTGCGATAGACCATGCCGATATTGACGAGTGGTTTCCCGTCGCTGTTGCGGAAGGGTGTGTACAGGAGGCTGACGTTAAATCCTGCTGTGGTGTCACTGCCGTTGATCTCCATCAGGGAGCCGGCCGGGATGCCCAGCCCGCCGGGCCAGATGGATTTCTGCTCGAGATGGCCTTCACCGAAGAGCCCGGAGAAGGTGTAAATATCGGCGCCCAACCCGAAGGAGAGCTGATCGTTCAGTTTGTAGGCGATGGTGGGTTTGATGTCGAGCAATGGCAACGTGGTAAAGGTGATGGCCGTGCGAAACGGCCCATCGTTCGGATATCTGGTCAATGAACCGAACGGATTATTCATCCCGATACCGGCGGTGAAGTTCCCGAGCGCCGACAGTCCGAGGTCCTTGAGATTCGCGACCAAGTACACGTGGCCGGGAGGAGGCCAGGCCACGCTTCCGTTGCGATCGCCTGTCGTTTGTGCGCCGGTCGGGCTCGTGAACTGGGTGGTGCCTCCGATGAGCGTGGTTCCGAACAGGGTTTGGAACCCATGCAGCTGTGTCATGCCGGCGGGGTTGTAATGAAGCGCAGAAGGGTCATCGGCCTGGGCGACGAAGGCGTTCCCCATGGCGGCGGCAGCGGCGGACTGGCCCTGGAGCCGTGGGGTTTGTGCATGGGCGGAAGCGGCAGCGAGGACGAATCCGGCGGCCGAACACAACAGGCAGAGAAGCAGGGCGCGGCGGAATCGCTGAGCGAGAGGCATGGGGTTACCGTCCTATCGAAGACTCGGATTGACCGGAGCCGGTGATGAACCAACGATCCACGATTTGCCGCAGCCTGGCTCCATCGAAAGGCTTCAGGAGGTAATCTTGAGCGCCGGATTCCACTGCCGCCATGGCGCGATCCAGCGCCTCCACGGCCGTCATCATGACCACCGGCAACGTGGGGTGGGTGGGACGCAACTGTCGAAGGACTTCAAACCCGTCCAATTCCGGAAGGGCGATATCAAGCAACACTCCATCGACCGTCGTCTCTGCCAGCATGCGTAATGCCGCGCGACCGTCCGCCGCGGTGCAGACATGAACCTGTTCCGCTTCCAGCCGATCCCGCAGCAGGTCGCAAATGTCAGGATCGTCGTCGACGACCAACACCGTGCGGCGAACGACCGGCAGCCGGCCGGCGGTTGACGGTTCGCGCGAATGCAGGGGAAGGGTGAAGGTAAACGCCGTTCCCTGATCCACCTCGCTACGAACCGTGATGCTGCCGCCGTGCAGATCGACCAGATCTTTGACGATCGCCAGCCCGAGTCCCAATCCCTTGGTCTGGCTCCGCTCTTCTTGCTGCACGCGGAAGAACGGATCAAAGAGTTTGGGCAGTGCATCCGGAGGGATACCCTGGCCGTTATCACGGATGACGATACGAGCCATGTCGTGCGTATCGACCGAAAGCTCTACGGAGACCTGTCCTCCGTCAGGAGTGTACTTGATAGCATTATCCAATAAATTCGTCAAAATCTGGCTGAGCCGATCCTGATCCGCCCACACCAGCAGTTCGGGATCCGGACTCTGAAGTTCGATCGTGAGGTGCTTGGTGACGGCCAGGGGGAGGAGTTGTTCGATGACATCGCTCGCGAGTGCCGGAAGGCACACTTGTTCGAAGGAGAGCACGAGTTTGCCGGCCTCGACACGCGAGAGATCCAGCAGGTCGGTGATCATGCGGGCGAGTCTGGTGCCGTTGGCTTTGATGCGGGTGAGGTACTGTTCCTGCTTCATGTTGAGTGAGCCGACGAGTCCCTCGAGCATATTGTCGGCAAAGCCGACGATGCTGGTGAGGGGCGTTCGAAGCTCGTGGGACACGTGGGCAAGAAATTTCGATTTGAGCCGATCCATCTGTTTGAGTTGCGCGTTGGCGGCTTCCAGCTCTGCCGTCCGCTCGCGCACGCGGGCCTCCAGGCCGGCATTCAACGATTCGATTTCCCGATAGGCCTGGGCATTGTCCAGCGCGATGGCGACCTGACTGGCGAGGGTGACCAGGACATCGAGATCGTCCTGGGTCAGGGCTTGATTGTGTGTGCGGTCCACCGAGAGAGAGCCGATGACGGCATCTTGAGTTTTGAGGGGAACGGTAATGAACGATTTCACATTGACCATCGCGATCAATTTTTGATCGAACGGGTGCAGCCGGTCCCAGATTTCGTGAATGTTGTTCGTCAGCACGGGTTCGCCACGCAGGAACACGGTCCCTTCGACACTGTTGGGATCGGTCACGGGCACTTCCTGCGTCCGCAGAAAATCCGCGACCTCCTGCGGCATGCCGCGCACGCGAAAGTCGTGCGACACGTTCCTCGTGCGATCAAACTGCGTGATCATGGCGCGATCGTAGTGCAATTCACGGACGATCGTCTCTAACACATTGGTCAGTAGCTCTTCCCGATCGAAGGTCGAACTGAACAACAGTCCTGCGCGGTGAAGGGTCGTCAGGTCGTTGATTTTTCGGCGCAAGGTGACCGCGGTACTCTGTTGCTCGAGGTAGGCCTCGCGCAATTCCTCATGCCGTGCATCGACGACCTGCTCCTGATCCTTGATCAACCGTTGCAGCGGTTTGGCGGCTTGTCGCATGTGATTGGTGATCATCCACCACAACAGCGACGCTGGAATAGCCGCGAGCCCCAGCGCTTCCACCGTCGGCACGTCAGGCTGGCGAAGATGGAGATAGGTGAAGGTGCCTCCCGCGACGAGCATCCACATGGCGAGCGGCACGGAACTACGGACTTGGGGTGTCCATGTGAATTCCCATTCGCAATAGGGATCGCCGTTGGCGGTGCAGGAGAGGTCTCTGACCGTGGCAGCGGGTGTGCCGTGCATTTGTGTCTGTACCCGTGCGATGCTGCTCTTGCAGGAGAGGCAGATCACATCCACGCACCGCTTGCGATAGGGACCGAATTGCACAAGGGCCCGATCGGTGAAAGTCATGCGGAGGACGGCCGAACGTCTGGTCACCCGGCCGACCTCAAATTCCAACACACCCCGGACGTACTTGCTGCCGAAATAAGGCCACATTTTGTAGAGTTGTGGGGTCGAAAACGGGCGACAGAGGATTTGGATCAGGGGAGGAACTTTTCTGTCCGTTCCCACGTTGACATGAAATTGGGGATCCCCGGACAAATGTTCGCAGAACTCTCTGAGGTAGCAGACGAATTCGTAGGAGTAACTATTCCAGATATTGCGAAGCGAGTCGGGAGTGACGTGGTAGGTGCGGTCCGGAAGGCGGGCGTTGAGCAATCGGCACAGTTCATCCAGCGCCTGACTGGCGGCGTCTGAGCCGGCGGTGCGACTGAGATAATCGCACATGTAGTCCACATTGGACTGAACGATGACCCCGCTGATGTCGCAGATCTTTTCGCCTTGGTCGTTGAGGCCGAAGGGGCGAAACTCCATGAACGGTCGTTCGAGAATGGAGTGTTCTTTGGAGAGAAGGTCGGTCATACGGAAGCCGCCCGATTCGGTCGATGCCGCGTGACGGAGGAGTGCCCCGGCGGCCAGATCATAACGTACCTGTCCTCGGGAGGCGAGGCCCTCCGTGCAGCGTTGTGTCTGTCGGCGCGCGCCTGGTTCCCCGGCGGTGATCCGTTATTCAAGATCCCTGCAAGCCGGGGCATCACGGATAACCAAACGGTCGAGATCACAGGTCTTCAAGTATTCGATGATGGCCCAGCGATCAGCGACCGGTATCTCACATCCTAGGACGCCGGGTTCCGTCACCCCGGCCCCACAGTCAGCCCCTTTGAATTCATGCCCTTCCATGCTGTTGCCCGGAAGCTGAGTTTTAAACTCAAACCCTGCCAATGGATCGCGGAAGGTCGGAGAATCGTTGCATTCCGAGACGACGAACCCGACCTTCACCGGATCGAATTCCATGTTCGGACTGAGATAGAAGCAGGACGGCCGATCCTTAACCGGAGAGAGCAATGCGTAGAGGTTGGGAACAGACCCATTGTGAAGGAATGGAGCGGTTGCCCAGACGGCGAGATGCGGGCGTGCGATGTATTGGGCCTTGTCGCGCCAGGTGTTGGTGAGATGCTGGTACTCAGGGTCGCTCCCCGCGCCGTTGAGTGCCATCAGTTCCGTGGTCACCAATTGAGAAGCGTCTTTGGCCGAGAGTCGGCCCAACCCAAGACGTTCGAGATCGACGGTACGTCGGGAAAAATTCTCCAGATACAGGCTGTCGGTGCCGACTTCTTTCTGAGGGATCATCGTGACGTGCAGGCTCGGGCCGTTTGGATTCGGCGAATCGAGCTTCGTGGCGACATGGCAATGGGCGCAGAGATTCGGCAGGCCCTTGAGCTTGTGGCCGTGATACAGATCCTTCCCTCTTGCAGCCAACTCTCGATTGATCGGAGGAAAACTCGTCGGCCATCTGGGCGGGTGCAGCCGCTTCGCAAGGTCTTCCAAGGTTTTCAACGAGGCCACATCAACCGACGACCGAAAGATCTCCTGCTTTTCTGAAGGAGTGTGCGGAGAGGTTCTTGTCCAGGAGAAGAGGGCGGCATTTACCCCGATGACTTGGGCGATATTTCTGGCGAGCGGATGTTGAATGGAGCCCGCCCATTGCACCCAGTCATATTCCCATACGCCCCAAAGCGGCGGAATACTCACCGGCGCGTTGGCAGGCCTGAGGTTGTCCGGATTGAGCGGCGCGAAGACCGTATTGCCGCCACGCCCGAGCGCATCGAACCGTCCAGGCCCCCACAGTGCGGGGGAGGCATCTCTTCCGCCTCTCGCGATCAGATCCTTCATGACTCGTGAAAATTGTGTGGCTAAGGCGGTGATATTCTCCGGAGTCACCGGCTGTCCACGGCGGTGTAAGACACGAACGGCGAAGGCCTGAAATTTATCAGGCGCTTTCAGCTCACCAAGACTTTCGAGAAGTATTTGCAGGAAACGCTGGTTGTATTGGAGGGATGGCCCCCCTTCGATACGAACCGGGCTACCTCGGTAGGTAAATTGAGTCGTGTGGCAGAATGCACAGGTCAACCCAATGGTCGGCTCCGGGACGTTCGGCCCTTCGGCCTTTGCAAATCCGATCGGAAGTTTGTCGGGATGGGTCGGGTCAGGGATAATGCCGGTTCGGGCGAAATTGTTCTTCAGCGGTTCGTCTTCCAGGACGACAAACCAATCATAAGGGAGGAGTTGGGTCCCGGCGGACGTATGGTACCACTGTTGCCGGTCTTGCTCCGTCCATCCTTGAGTGTCGGAGGAACTGCCCGTGTGGGGAGGGGGCAGGTCAATCGCCTGGCAATGTACGGTCGACAATGCGAACAGGACGGCAGCAAGCGCCACGACACGTCGGGGGCAGAAACGCATGGTTCATCTCCTCATGGTGGGCGAGATTATCTGAACGGGTAATGCATATTCGATCCAGCGGTTGGTCAACGTGACGCGCCTTCACTATTCATTCGCCCATTGCGACGGCAGCGATAGGGCAAGCGCCGCACGCACCCAAGTGTTGAGAAGCAACTCATATGCCACAAGCGCGGGAAGGGTACCTGGATCGGTACACGAAAGCCATTTATTTTTTGAGCGGGATGCGTGGCGGGGGCAGGTTTGAAACCCGCCTAGTCTGGTGTGGAAAGGGAATGGGGGGCAAGCGTATGGGGTATCTGAAGAGATACGGCGCAGATGGCGAACGCAAGCTTGGGATGAAGCGATGCTACTGGTGGAGATGTTTCATGGCAGCGGCGCAGAGGATGATGAAGAAGCCCATCCAGAGCGCAGCGCGTTGAAACGGAATCGACTCGTAGTTTTCGCCTTCCTCTTCCTCGTCCTGATCCGATTTGAAAATGACGGTATAGAGGAACAGCGTGAGGAGGCACAGCACCAGGATCAGCTTGATGCAGAAAATCCAGAGGTACTTGGGATGGTTCTGCATGCCCTGGCCCGTCTGGGAGACGAAGATCTGATTGACGTAGTGGAGGTTGATGCCGCCGGTGAACAGCAGGACGACCAGCAGGATCCCCGCTACCCGCTTATAATGCTTGTAAAATGCATCGGTAATCGGGCGAACATATTCCTTGGGCAGGGCGGCTTCACGGAGCCCCGGCTTGACGGCCATCACGATGAACGCGAGCCCGCCGATCCAGATCACAGCTGAGAGGAGATGGAGCCAGTGATTGACGATCGGAATCAGCTGATTCAGATCGAGGAAGATGCTTTGTACGGAATCCATTATAGATCGGTCAGGGCGAGCAGCGAATGTAGCTGGGGCTAGCGTAGGCTCTGCGTGGCGCCCGGGTTCCTAGTCCTTCCCTCGCATATCGAAATTGAAGACCGGCGCATCGTTTCCAAAGCGCTTTTTCCGCAGCTCTTCCATCAACTCAACGGTGATCATCGCGATTCCGGTTTCCCGGGCATGGCGCTCCACGCCCTTCTTGACCATGGCTCGCAGGAAATAGGGGATTCGGCTGAGTCGAAGCGCCGAGGCCTCGTCCCATGCGATATCGGTCTCTTCCGGAGTGTTGAAGGCGACTTTGATCTTGTCTCCACCCTTGGGGGTGTACAGACACCATTGGTCTTCGTCGAGCCAGTCGCCGTGATCGACGTAGGGTCGAGCCCGACAGCCGCCGCAGATGTCCGTGTACTCGCAATCGCCGCACTTGCCCTTGAGTTGAGGGTAGCGGAAGGAGTTGAACACGTCCGAGCGTTCCCACAAGTCGACAAAACTCGTCTCGCGAACATTCCCGGCCGATAGCGGCATGTAGGGACAGGGGGTCAGTTCCCCGTTCGGAGTGACTCGTGCGTAATTCGTCCCTGCCAGGCAGCCTCCGCCCATATATCCGGTGGCTTTGGTCAGAGGGGAATTGGGATCTTTTTCGTAGGCCAGTCGCTTGAAATGCGGAGCGCAACGGGCGCGTACCAGCATGTCTTTGTACTGGTCCTGGCAATCCACGAGATAGCCCAGCACTTCTTCGTATTGTTGGGGTGTGATGTCCGTCAGTTCTTCGCCGCGTCCGGTGCAGACCATGAAGAACACGTTCAGGACCCGTGCGCCAAGGGTATGGGCCCATTCCACGACTGCAGGCAATTCCTGATAGTTCATGGGCTGCGCGCTGAAGTGAACCTGGAATTGCAGACCGTTGCGTTTGCAAGCCTCGATGCCGGCCAATGCGCTGACAAAGGCACCGGGAACGCCGCGGAACTTGTCGTGCTTGTCCGGATCAAGCGAGTCGATGCTGATGCCGACGCCCATGACGCCGATCTCGACCAGCGTTTTAGCCATGCGATCGTTGATCAACATGCCATTGGTACCGAACACGACGATGAAGCCGAGTCCAACGGCATGGCGGGCGATGTCCAGGATGTCGGGACGTACCAGCGGCTCTCCACCGGTGATCACGAGGAGGCATCCCTTGTTCACCTCGGCAATTTGATCGATGAGCCGGAAGCATTCTTCCGTACTGAGCTCATCCGACCCGCCGCCGGCTTTGGTCGTAGCATCGAGATAACAGTGATCACACTTGAGGTTGCAGCGCTTGGTGAGGTTCAGCGCGACGAGATACGGTTTGAAGTCATCGACCGTGCGACCGTCGTTCGGCGCAGCCGAAGGAGAGGTCGGGGAGATGAACTTCGAGATTTGCTGCTGGAGAGACTCCAGCTTATCTCCAAGGAACGGGAAATTGAGAACCGGCAGTGACTTTCCCATCACCGGTTCGCTCCGGTTTTGCTGGAGGAGCCGGTCAAGTTGGCGATCATATCTTTCAGATTGCCGGTCTTCATGGCATCGGCCATGTAGCCCTTCGCCTGCTCAATTCCCTCAGTCGCCACTTCCAGGGTGATGACCGTCGTGCCGATTTTGTCGGCATGTTTTTCGATCAGGGCCTTGGTGCATTCCCGCATGAACCCTTCCGGTGCGCGATCCAAACGACCCTGAGCATCCGGCGTCCAGGTATAGGGCGACAGGGTTTCCTGAGGAGCCGGAGCCGGTTCTTCGCCATGGCCGTTCTTGGCATGAGCCTCGGTTCCGTTGGTTTCGGCTGCCGCAGGCGATTGTTGAGCCGTGGTTCCCGTACCCTTGTTTGCAAAGATGGGCGTATAGTCTTCAGCTGCCGCTTCTTGAATCATCGGACCGGCATATTCCAGCGTAATTGTGGTCATGCCGAGCTTGCGGGCGCTCTTCTCGATCTTCGCTTTGGCGCGACGGCGTTGGAACCCGGCCGGTACGGCGCGAATCGCTTCCTTCGCATCCTTGGTCCACTGCATCGGGATATCGTCATAGGCCACATCGGTCTCAAGCCCACCTTCGGCCTTGGCAGCTGCTTCGAAGATGGTCTTGTCGACTTGCTTGAAGCGGTCCCCTTCGGCGCTGCACACCGGGCACTTCACCGGGGTGTCGCCCTTTCCGATATATCCGCATCCGTCGCAGACAAAGTAGTTCTGGCTCATCCGATCCAGGTAGGCCTGCGTGCCGGGGCTATGAGCCGGCTTTTCCTCCACAACTTGGGTCATCATTCCGCTCAGCGTGGAGCCCATCAGGTCCTGGGCGACTGAATCGTCGGCCTGCATCTTGTCGCGATCGATTCCGGCGGCGTCCAGATTTCCGCCTAAGGCCCGCATCGCGTCCATCGCTCCCTTGGGGAGAATATGGCCGACGGCAGAGTCGACGACCGTATTGCTGATGATCGTGTGGCCCTTCTCAATGGCATACCGGTGAATGGCGGTCTTGGCGACTCCGCGGGCAAACACGGGAATTCGCTCCATCCGGCGCAAGGCTTCTTCGGTCCAGGCGATAGTGTATTCCGCCTGCGTATCGATCGGCGGCACATACTTCCGATTCGATACCAGGATGTTGCAGGACGCGGAGCGGAGCAGATTTTCCGTGTTGCTGCCGATATCCATATCCTCGTCGCTGTGGACGCCGATGCGACCCACGATGAGGAGCCACGGATTTTCCTTCCGCACGTATTGAATGATCTTCTCGAAGGCCTTCCCGTCCAGGAGGGTCGTTTTCACATCGGTCTGCTCGGCCTGGGCGATCTCGCGGGAGATATCCAGGTGCGACTGATAAATCTTTGCCAGACCGCTGTCGATGACCTCTTCATGCAGCTTCTCCTGCTCCTTGAAGCGGAAGACCTTGCCGGCTTCTTCGTTGAGGACGCCGGAAATGCTGTGGAACGCCGCGTAATGGAAGTAGGGATCGAAGGCGGAGATGGCTTCGACCGGCACATTAAACGCTTTGCCTAACGCCAAACCGGTCATGAGTCCGCCGAAGGAGTACGGACTACCGTCCACGGCCACGACGATCTTGCCGGTGCCGACCGGAGTCGGCTGCTTGATGATCAACATGTCGGAGTTGCGTACGCGTCGTAGGACCCGCTCGGTGTTGCTGCCGATCACGCTGTCCTTGACCGCTCCGACGCCCAAGGCACCCATGATGACGAGATCATAGGCATTGGTATTGATGTCTTCTGCCAGCACTTTCCAATTGCGTCCTTCTAAGGAACGGCGCTCGACAGGCAGGTTTGCTTCGTTGCACTTTTTATCCACGTAGTCGAGGTAGGAATCCGTGATGATCTGGAGTCCGCGGGTAATCAGCGAATCGTGGATCTGGCGCTGGCGATCGAGTTCCTTCTCGTCGTGATATTCCTCGGGAAGGCCGGCCTCCATCTGCTTGAAACGCTTATCGTGCATCTTGGCTGCGTAGACGTGGCTACCCACAATCTTCGAGCCGTAGGTTTTCGCCAATTCGACTCCAACGTCGACGGCTGTATTGGAATGGTCGGAATTATCGACCGGGATATAAATGGTCTTGTACATCGAGACGCCTCCTAGGCAAACACTCTACAGGGGGATGAGATCAGAGAACCGCCGAGAATTCAAACGGTTGAATGGAACTTTACCCCAAAAGAAGCGGCATGATAGCACCGTGTTCTCGGGGAATGCAAGCAAACCGAGGGGCGTGCATGGGCCTGTGAATAAGGTCTAACTCATTGGACTCACAGCCGTCTTTTCCGTCTTGGCGGTGGTCGGCTGAGCGGGGCGACGTGAGCGAAGTATCTCCTCCAGGGTCAGCAGCGCTTCCCTTCCGGAGTTGTTCTGAATGCCGCGAATGAGATTCGCATCGGCATAGCGGGCCGTGTCAGGCTTCGGACCGGAGGGGGTCGTTTGAGAAGCGGTTTGGGAGAGGGATCCGGTCCAGGCTCGGGGATCGCGGCTTCCTTCTTTTCGTTCCCATGCGGCGAGGCAGGCCTTCGCGATGAGTTTGTTCAACGGTGCCGGATTATAGAGGAGTTTGCGAATGCTCGTCGGCGTCAGCATCAGTGGGTTGTACCCGGCCGAGAGATAGCCTTCTTCGAGGAGCCGGTGTTCCAGGTCTGTATTGGGTTGGATCCCCAGGAAGAACATCAGAGGGAACACGCGCTCCTCACCTAGGATCGACGCGACCTTCTTGTAGGACTCGACGCTCTGGAGCAGGCTTTCTTCCGTCTCCTTCGGGGAGTTCAGTGAATAGTTGAGGATGACCTTGCCCTTGAAGCCGGCTTCCGCCAGGTACCGGCACCCGTCGTAGAGCCGTTCAAGCTTGAAGCCCATGTGCAGGTTATTCAACACTTCCTGGGATCCGGAGGTGATGGCGACTTCCAGATCTCCGACACCCGATCGCACCATCAGCTTGGCCAGCTCCGGTGTGATCAACGAGGTGCGGATGTAACCGGACCACTCGATCTCCAGTTGTTCACTCACAATCCGTTCTAGGATTTCCGTGCACTGGGGATAGGCTTCCTTTCCCGTAATAAACTGGGCATCGGTAAACCAGAAACGCCGGGCACCCCACTGATGATAGTGCTGGGAGATATCCTTGACGACCATTTCCGGCGGCCGGTATCGCACGCGTTTGCCTTCAATATAAGGATATAGGCAGAAGGCACAGTCGTACGGGCAGCCCCGTTTCGTCTGCACGCCGATCGATTCATCCATGTAGGAGGCGTGCTGCGGGAAAATGGAGGTGAGATAAGGCAGATCGACGGTTAAGGCATCGAGCAGCGCCGGTGAACCCTGATTGCCCTTGCGTATCTGTTTCCCCTCGCGAACGATGTAGCGCTCGTTTTCCAGCGATTCGCCGTTAACCACCTTCAGGATCGCGTCTTCCCCTTCGCCTAAAATGCCGATGGTCCCTTCCGGCAGCTTTTCGATCAACTGGTCGGCAAAGGCCGTAAAGGCGCCGCCACCGATCATGATCTGCGTGTTAGGGAATTCCTTCCGGATCAGCCAGGGGTACGACAGGTTGGCGCGAATGTGGCTGTAGTAGCGATAGAGCTGCTTCAGCCCGGCGAACGACGCCGCCACCCGCTTGATGGGGTTCCCGGCGAAATAGAAATTGAAGGCATGTTCCAGCGAGGCATCGCCTTCATGGGGGGAGAAAATCTGAATGTCCCGCCATGAAAAGCAGACGAGGTCCGGCTTGAAGTCAAGTGCCGCATCCCGAATCGCCTGGCTACGCTGTGACTCTGAAAACAACGAGAGGTCGAGAATGCGTTGCCGCACCTCCGGTTTCCGGCGATGGATGAAGTCGGCCAGATAGGTGACCCCGATCGGGTAGACCTTCTTGCAGGGGAGAAAAATATAGAGAATGGATTCCATGGAGCGAAGAGCTTATAGCGTATGGCAAATAGCTGATGGCATTAAATCGTGGGTACTCTGAACTATACGCTATACGCCATTAGCCATCGGCTCCTTCTATTTGGTGGCTACGTGGATGGCGACAATGCCCCCGGTGAGGTTCCGGTACTCCACCTGGCGAAATCCGGCTTCGCGTAGCAGGGTGGCCAGCCGCTCCTGATCGGGAAAGGTGCGGATCGACGCCGGGAGGTATTCGTAGACCCCAGTCCGGTCTCGTGCGACCTTGGTGCCGATCCAGGGAAGTAGACGAAACGAATACCAATCATAGAGGCCGCGCAGCCAGCCATAGGCCGGTCGTGAAAACTCCAGGCAGACGAATCGACCGCCCGGCCGTAGCACCCGACGGATTTCCGTGAACGCCTGCGTCAGGTTGCCCACGTTGCGCATGCAGAAGCCGGTGGTCACGGCATGGAAGGTCTCATCAGGGAAGCCCAGCTGCTCGGCATTGGCCTGCAGGCAGGTAATCCGGTCGCGGAGCCCGCGTCCGGTGACTTTCCTCAGTCCTTCCGCCAACATCGCATGGTTCAAATCGGAGGCGATGACGTGGCCCTGTTCGCCCATTTTGGGTTCAATCAAGAGGGCGAGATCCGCCGTGCCGGCGCCGATATCAAGTGCGCGTCCGTTCGTCACGGTGGGCACATACGAAGCCGTGAGGCGCTTCCAATGGTGATGGAGGCCGAAACTCAGCAGGGTGTTGTTGAGATCATAGACGCCCGCGATCGCGGTGAACATCCGTTGGACGGCCTGTTCACGCGCCTGCCCGGACCACGTTGAGACGGCCTTTGCCGCCCCTTCCGGCTGATCATGTATGGAAGATCGTTCCGCCCGCACCATGGGAGGGTGGTAGCACCCGCTTTTGCCTGTTGTCAAGGTCGGCGGCAGGGTAGTGGATGAGGAGAAGGAGGCTTGCAACAAATACCGAAATGAAAGAAATTGTCGACTCTGAGGCCAAAAAAGATGGTAAGCCTGAAGCACAGAGTTGAACAAGACCAAGCTGGGTGCGACATCTGGAGTCATGCATTGTGAAAGGCTGGGTCTACATCATCTCCAACCAAGCTATGCCTGAGGTGGTCAAGGTTGGGTTTTCCACTAAAGACCCAGATCTGAGGGCATCCGAGCTCAAACACACAGGAGCTCCGCATCCTTACGTTGTTGATTACGAAGTCTTGGTTGAGCAGCCGAGGGTGGTGGAGCAGCAAGTTCACAGAGAACTTTCTGAATACCGTGAGGGGAGGGAGTGGTTTCGATGTACTCCTGAGTTCGCAATTTCGGCAATTCAGCGAATTGTGGGAGATAGGGCGATCCTTGAGTCCTTTAAGCGTGCTGATCGTCAAAAGGCCGAACAATTCCGTCGACAACAAGACGAGGAACGGAGGAATCAAGAGCGTACCGAGGTTATGTGGCAAGATCGGGAACAGCAGATTTCGGCTACATACGAACAACGATTGCAACAGGCGTTTCCGGAACAGTCAGCTTGGGGCTACATCACTGCAGGAATGGTGGTTTCTCTGTTTGTCTTGGCCGGGTTTGCTCCGAAACTTTCGGATAGTGCGACTGCCTTCTGGTCCCTCGTCGTTGGCACCATAGGAGGGCTAATGGGTAGGACATGGCATCGGGACTATCAGAGATCTTCTGATGGCTATCGTGCAATCCTGAAGCAGCGAGACGAAGAACTCTCAGCAGTCAGGAGTTATCTCGTGGTTTCTTGCCAGAAGTGTGGCCAGAACCTTCGAATCCCGAGAGGGAAAAAGTTAATGGTTAAATGTCCGGCTTGCCGGACAGAGTTTTCTCACCAAAGCTGAGTATCCAATGGGCCTGGTGCATGATTAAGGTTACTGTAGAGAACGGTTCAGTGCTTTGCGTTGCCGAATTGAACGGTCGATTCGGGGTGTATCTGGACACTGACTCACTGATCGACCTTGCCAAGGGATCAGAATGTCGTCGACAACGGTTTCTGCGCGCCCTTCGGGAGGGAGGCGATCTCCTATTTTCTTTGACCAATGCTCTAGAAATAGCTGGAACTGCAGGAGACACCGCAGCAGCGATCAGGAATTTTCTTGATGGGGTAGGGCCGCATTGGACTCCGTTGGAGCTGAACCCTTGGAAAGTTGTCCGGCGAGAAGCTGCCGGAATTTCCGACCAAGCTGCGGTTTCCGAAACTTTCATGGAGGCATACTTTCGCGAGCGCACCTATGATCTCTCACCGGAGGGCCGCACAGTCTTGAACTTGTCTGCCGACTCGTTTTTTCGTTTAGGCTCGGTGCTGGACTGGGTACAGGAACATCGTGATGATATTCGCCGCAATGCGGTCGAGATAGATCGCATGTTTTGCAGCCTTCTGAAACAGCTTCGCGACGACTACGATAAGAATCCGTCAGCGCTAGCCCGTGAAGCCCCATCTTTGCCCCTTGACCATCGGCGACCGGCAACGTTCGTTCTGACCCAGCTTCTCCGCATGCTCGTTCTCCAAGCAAAAGCATTTCAATGCAAGAAAAACGATGGGTTGGACTTTTGCCATGCGGTGTTGGCCTCTGCCTATGGCAGCCTGATCACGCTGGATAAACACTGGAAGCGGCGTGTGGAGAACCTCCCCTGGCAGGGCCATCGGCCGAAGGTGTATTACCGACCTCAGGTTGACGAACTGGTTGATGAGCTTGAGGCGGTGACTGCATTGCGGTGATCGAACAAATAAGTCGGTCTTTATTTGAACAGCCCGCCCCTTATCAGCCATTCCATCATCAAAAGGGACGCGTGATCACTATCTGAAGAACATCAATATCGAGATCCCTGGCAAGAAGTGGTTGTGTTGATTCAGGATTAGGCTTTCTCTAAGGAGCGGTTCGCCGCTACAATGAAGCTCACTTAGTTGATGTTGAAGATACGAGGCCAGGCATGAAGACCACACGGGATGAAGTGCTGAAAGTACTGGAAGCGAATCGCCACGCCCTCCATGCCTACGGTGTCCGAAGCCTGGGTTTGTTCGGGTCCGTCGCCCGTGGGGATGCCACGTCAGCAAGCGATCTTGATTTCGTCGTTCAGTTCGACAAGAAATCCTTCGATGGATATATGAACGTGAAGGCCTTTCTGGAGAGTCTTTTCGGGTGTCGCGTAGATCTGGTGCTTGAGAGCACAATTAAGCCTCGGCTGCGAGGAGCGATCTTACGAGAGGCAGTTCATGCCGCGGGATTATAAAGTTTACGCTGATGACATCATTGGGGCGATCGAGAAGATTAAGCGATTTACGGTGGGCCTTGATCGGGAAACGTTTTCTCAGGACGAGAAGACGTTCGATGCGGTGATTCGTAATCTCGAAGTAATCGGTGAGGCGGTCAAGAAGATTCCAGAAGAAGTCCGAACCCGCTACCCTTTAGTGGAATGGAAGAAAATTGCGGGTGTCAGAGACATTCTTGTTCATGAATACTTCGGAATCGATGTCGAGATTGTCTGGGATATTCTCCAGCAGAAGCTGTCTCCACTGGAACGTCAGATGAGACAGATTTTGGCAGACCACTGAAATTCAACCCTCTGTGCACCGATCTCAGCTTTCGCTGAGATCGGTGCGCTATTCGCGATCAGGCCGCCGCGCACGTGTCGGTCTTGGCGGCACTGTCCTTCCACTGACCCACTTCCAGGCTGTCCAGCCAGTTCAGCAGCTTGCCGACCATCTCGCCTTCGAAGATCGAGCCGTGCTGCGGACAGATCATGCGGGGCTTGATGGCGCGGACCCGTTGTGTCCACCCGCGCAGGGCGACGGTGGACGGCATCCAGCGCAGGTGAAACCCGCGCATATATTGGACGTGCTGCTCGAAATCGGTGACGACCAGGCTGGCATGGTGATCCGGGACCAGGGCGCCGCCGATGTCCCCTGAGAACAGGATACCCGCAGTCGGATCGTAGAGAGAAAAATTGCCTGAGGAGTGGCAGTAGTGGGCCGGAACGGCTTCAACTTCCGGTCCTTGATCGCCGATCCTGATGCGCATCCCCTGGTCGGGAATCGGGTTCAACGTGATGACCTCGCCGGTGCTGAAATGGCTGACAAATCCTGTCCAGAGCCAGGAGCAATAGGTCTTGATCGCGGGGTTCAGATCCAGCCACATGGCCAGCGACGAACAGATATCCGGGTCCTGGTGGCTGGCAAAGATGACGCGGATGTCCTGCATGCGCACATATTTGGCGAGTTCCGAGAGGACTTGGGGGAAGATCTGAATGCCGCCCGGGTCCAGCAGCATGGCATGGCCGCGATTGATGATCACGTACTCATTCGTATCGATGACGTGACTGTCCTTTTCGGGATCGCGGCCGATCACGATCCACTGGTGTCCGTCCTGGTTATACAAGACTTTACTTTGCATAGGTGTGCCCTTTCAGCAGCAGTTCTAAGAGCTCCTGCCCGTGCTCGATGGCTTCTTTCATGGAGCGGGTTTTCGCATCCAGATCGTCCACGACATGGGTAATTTCCGTTGCCAGGTTCTTGAAGTTGGCTTCTGCTTCGGCCAATCCGGCCGCTTCCGAGGAGATACAGAAGGCCATATAGCGCGCGGTAAGTCCGATCGTTTTCAGCCCGCCTAGGGCCTGCTGGGTTTCACCCAGACAGCGCAGCGCCTCTTTGAGCCGCTCATGCAGTTCGGTGAGGTTGGTCTGGCACAGGTTGACGATGTAAGCACGATTGTCACGTTCGAGTGCCCCGGCGTCCGCAAAGGCCGGATGGTGCATCAACTGCGTCACATCCGCCGCCGTGGTAAACCGGAGGTGAGACAAAGTCTCCAGATGTTTCGAGGCTGCGGTCGGTTGCGCATGCGCCATCGCCGAGAGGAGGCTCGCAATCAATTGGTGGTAGCGCCAGACAATATTCGAACTGCTGGCGGTGACCTTGGCCAGTCCCGCACAGAGATGCTCCAGGGCTTCCACTTCCGGCCGGATTTCTTTGGGGGTGTTGTTGAGGATTTCGACCAGTGCCAGCATGGGCCGGCCTTTTCCACCGGGGATTTTGGCCGCTTGGACCACGCCGTTATTGGCAAGAATTTGCATGGACAGCGACAGCTGCTGGAGAGAGCGGCCGACGTTGAGGATATCGACCGTAATCCCGAACAGTTGATTGATGTTCCGCTTAAAGAGGCTCAGCACGTCATGCATAGCGGCCGTCGAAATCGTGGGTGGTTGTGGGTCGGGGTGAAGGCTCCCGCAGTTCCCTATCGGCACATCTCTGGAAAACTGAAATCCCTTCCGGTCTGTGCTGTAAGGGCGCGTCGATATTTTGACGGTCTTGCCGGCATCGGCGTCAACGTCACGGTGGTTGAATGCCGAGACTCGCGCGACGGCGTGGTATAATCCCGCGCTTATGAGCAATTCCATCCTCATCAAAGGGGCGCGTGAGCACAATCTGAAGAATCTCGATGTCGAGATTCCGCGGGATAAGCTAGTTGTCATGACCGGCTTGAGCGGGTCGGGGAAGTCCTCCCTGGCGTTCGACACGATCTATGCGGAAGGCCAGCGGAGGTACGTCGAGTCCCTCTCCGCCTATGCCCGGCAGTTTCTCGAACAGATGGGGAAGCCCGACGTGGACTCCATTGAGGGGCTCTCGCCGGCCATTTCCATCGAACAGAAGAGCACCAGCCACAATCCCCGTTCAACTGTCGGGACCGTCACTGAAATCTACGACTACCTGCGGCTCCTCTATGCCCGTGTCGGCCATCCCTACTGTTTTCAATGCGGCCAGGAAATCACCGCGCAGACCGTCCAGCAGATGGTGGATGCCATCTGTGAACTACCGGAAGGGACGAAATTCCAGATTCTCTCGCCTATCGTGCGCGGGCGGAAGGGTGAATACCGGAAAGAATTGCTGGAGATGCGGAAGGCCGGCTATGTGCGGGCCCGGATCAACGGGGAGATCGTCGATCTCGGTGAGGACATCACGCTCGATAAGCAGAAGAAACACAATATAGAGATCGTGGTGGATCGACTGGTCATGAAGCCGGGTGACGCGTTGATGCGGCGGGTGGCGGACTCCGTCGAAACTTCCATGAAACTGGCCGGGGGCTTGGTCGGCGTTCTGTCCGAAACCGGCAAGGTGCATCTCTATAGTGAAAAGCTGGCTTGTATTAAATGTGGAGTCAGTTACCCGGAGATCACGCCGCGCATCTTCTCGTTCAATAGCCCGCATGGAGCCTGTCCGGCCTGCGACGGTATCGGATATGCCATGACGCCGGGCGCGTCGGAAGAAGAGGACTTTACGCTGCTGGAACGGTGCGAAACCTGCGACGGGGCGCGGCTCAAGCCGGAAAGTCTGGCGGTGAAGATCGCTAAGAAATCGATTGCTGAAGTCACGATGTTGTCGGTGCGGGCAGCGGTGGATTTTTTCACGTCACTCAAATTTACCGAACGCGAACTCGTCATCGCCCATCGTATCCTGAAAGAGATTCGTGAACGGCTGGGCTTCCTGGTGAATGTTGGCTTGGATTATTTGACGCTGGATCGTCCTGCGGCCACGCTTTCAGGCGGCGAGGGTCAGCGCATTCGTCTCGCCACCCAAATCGGGTCCGGCCTGGTCGGCGTGTTGTACATCCTGGACGAACCGTCGATCGGCCTCCATCAGCGGGACAATCGCCGCCTGCTGCAAACCCTGCTGCGCCTCCGTGATCTCGGCAACACCGTCATCGTGGTCGAACACGATGCGGAGACCATGGAAGCGGCCGACTACATTCTCGACCTGGGGCCGGGCGCCGGTACGCATGGCGGCCGAATCATTGCCCAGGGTACGCCCAAGCAGGTGATGGCGAATCCCGACTCGCTCACCGGAATGTACCTGCGCGGCGAGCAGATGGTCTCGCTCCCGCCGCGTACCCGGAAGCCCAAGGGCTTTGTAACCGTTGTGGGGGCGAAGAAGCACAATCTCAAGGGCGTGACCGTGAACATCCCGTTGGGCCTGTTGACCTGCGTGACCGGCGTGTCGGGTTCAGGCAAGAGCACTCTGGTGCTCGAAGTGCTGTTCCATTCGCTGTCGCAGTTGCTCTATCACAAGAAACCGAAAATCGACGGGTGTAAAGAACTCAAAGGCGTCGATGCGCTGGATAAAATCATCGACATCGACCAATCGCCGATCGGCCGCACGCCCCGATCGAATCCGGCGACCTACACCGGGCTCTTTACATTCATCCGAGATTTGTTCTCCAACCTGCCGGAGTCGCGCGTGCGCGGGTACAAACCGGGCCGCTATAGCTTCAATGTGAAGGGCGGGCGTTGCGAAGCCTGCCAGGGCGACGGCCTTATCAAGATCGAGATGCATTTCCTGCCCGACGTCTATGTCACCTGCGAGGTCTGCAAGGGGCAGCGGTACAACCGCGAGACTCTGGAGATTCAATACAAGGGCCGGAGCATCGCCGACATCCTCAACATGACCGTGGACGACGCCTTGGAGTTCTTCGAGAACATTCCCTACATCAAGACGAAGTTGCAGACGCTCCACGACGTGGGGCTGCATTACGTCAAGCTAGGGCAGTCGGCCACTACATTGTCGGGCGGCGAAGCCCAACGCGTGAAGCTCTCTCGTGAACTCTCCAAACGTCCCACCGGCCGCACCATGTATATTCTGGATGAACCCACCACCGGCCTGCACTTCGCCGACATTCAACGACTGCTGGACGTGCTCGACCGTCTTGTCGAGAGCGGCAATACCGTCCTCGTGATCGAACACAATCTCGACATGATCCGCAATGCCGATTGGATCATCGACCTCGGTCCTGAAGGCGGCGATCGCGGCGGCGAGATCGTCGCGGAAGGCCCGCCGAAAGAAATCGCCAAGGTGAAGAGGTCGTATACGGGACAGGTGTTGAAAGAGGCGGGAGTGTGAGCGGGGTGTGCGGGGGGCACTTCGGTATTGTCAGAATGCGCTCAGATGGAGGCGCCCCCTGCTTACATGCCCACTTGCCCGCGTGCGACTCTAATTCGCGACCGAAGGTCGCATGCCGTTGCCCCGCTGCATGGTGGCCGCTACTGTCTTGCCGTGTCGCCCTGACAACACCCGAAGTGCCCCCCGCACACTCCGCTACGTGAGGGTTACAGCGGCAAGGCAAGTAACTATTGAGCCATATTTCTCGGTTACACCTTCGACTGCTTGTTTGTTGCCATTCCTGGTTTTATTTTGTGCTCGCCTGCATACAGGATGAAGCTTTCATGCGGCCGATCGTAACCGTTGCGATCAGTTGAATGCTTGTAAGAAGGGAGGCTCATGCACACCATCCTGCTACTCACCATCTCCAACATCTTCATGACGTTCGCCTGGTATGGGCATCTAAAATACAAGGAGTCGCCGCTGTGGATTGCGATTCTTGCCAGTTGGGGCATTGCGTTCGTGGAGTACTGCTTCCAGGTGCCGGCCAATCGTATCGGCCATTATGAGTTCACTGCGGCGCAGCTCAAGACGATACAGGAAGTGATCACGCTCATCGTGTTCTGCGTCTTCTCAGTCCTGTATCTGAAGGAAGATCTGAAATGGAACTACTTGGTCGGCTTCGGAATGATGATCGGTGCCGTGTTTTTTGTCTTTAAGGAATGGTGATCGCGGTCATTCGGCAGCGCTTCCGATTCTTCTTACTGTCAGACAAGCCTTTCCAGCTTCCCCCGATCCTTCGGCGCCGCTATCGATTTCCCCTCGTAGCCTCCGTTCTCGCACCTGACAGGCGCCAGCGATAGCCGCTTTGCTAGCACCTTTCTTCCGTCTCTCCAGGGTAATGACTAGGGTCGCCCTGGATGTTTCTCGGTTACAACGTGAGTAGAAGGCTTGATTGGGAAATGATCTAACGCTGACAGCCCCCAGAAGGAGGCATACATGAAGACGTCACCATCAATGAAAAACCTGGGATTGGGCCTATGTGTTGTGGCCGCCGGCATCATGGTCGGGGGCTGTAACACAACGAAAGCTACGGTCGACACGACCGTCAATTTCTTCTCCAGCACGAGCCCCAATGGGCTCTTTTCAGCGGACGGCATGGTGCTAAAAGAGCAGAAGATCAATCTCTTTGCAGGGGTCGCGTATGAGAACCTCCGTCAGGAGGCTGCGGCTGGTGGGGGCCAGTACGTGAGTGCCTTGGCCTCGCTGTATGAAATCCCGGCCGGCAAACAAGAGGATTTTGGCCTGGTGTTGCAACGCAAGCACGCCGACTTATTTGCGGCGGGATTGGAAGAAGATCGCACGGCGCATCTGAAGATGGTCAGCGCGCTGAATCGTGAGCTGGTGGCAGCATCGCTACTACCATAATCTGCGGTTAATCAGGAGGACTGTATGGGAACGATGGGAAAAGGATTCATCCTCTGGTTGCTCGGTGTCCCGGCAAGCCTGCTGGTCTTGCTGTGGTTTCTCGGCATTCTCAAGTAACCCGATCTCTACAGCGGAGATCGGGTTGCGGGGGGACAAGCTGTCTGTACCGAAGGAGTCAGTGCGACTCATGCTGGCGCAGAGCATGGGAATCCAACCCCTGCTGTCTTGCCCGCCCGAATGGCAGCGGGCCGGGGTTTTACTTGAACCAGCGGTCGTACATATAGAACAAGTCGAGCGTCAGGCGGGCGCCGAAGGTCGGACCGTAATCTTTCTGGTTGATGAGATCGTTCCACGTTTCGAACGTGAAGGCCGAGTAGCGCACTGCGACTGAGACGAATCGTTCTTCCAGCGCATCTCCCTGATGATCCACGAACAGACCTGAATCGACGGTCACCGCCAGTTCGATTTCCCATGGAGTCGAATCGGCCCAGTGGCGATAGTTCCCGAGGCCGACAGAGCCCTGAGCCATGTAGGACTGGGGCGCGACCTGGTGGAACGCGGCACCGCTGAACGGGCGGCCGTATCGCGCGAGGGCTGAAACGCGAAGGTAGTCGCCCAGCAGCGGTACCGGGGCGAAGAGGGCCAACCGGCGAAATCCTGCCTGCACATAGGGCTCATAATACAACGACCCACCGGCGCCGCCCAGACCGGCAAAGAACGCATCGTTCGATCCCAAGAGGCTAAACCAGCGGGTCAGCGACCCGCTGAGCATGAAGTCGTTCGCTTCGCGTTTGTTCCCGACCGGGACCTCGGTGAGCCCTCGAAACTTGTGCACCACATCGTTTTGAAGAAACCGGCTTGGCCCGTCGCGCGTGGGTCCGCCGCCTGCCGTGAGATTAAGATTCCATCCCGGCAATTGGGCCAGGGGCTTGGTCCAGCTCAAGGTGAAGAAATTCAGCCCCATGGTTTCCCGCATATCGTTGTAGCGTCTGCCTTCCCCGTCGAACTCGGTAAACCGATCCAGGAGTGCGGCGCTCAGGGTCAAGGTAGGGTCGTGATCGGGGAAGGCGATGGCGCCCCAGTGGACGCTATGCGGGGGCGCTTCGGCCAGGGCGAGTCCCGGGATCGCGCAGACGGCGAGCACGAGGGAGAAGATCCTTCGACGATACATCGGGGCGCATAGTGCCTGTGTCGATTTCATTTCGCAAGTAGCCGGTACGTAATCGCACCGCAAGATCGCACCGGTCGACTGTGCCCGCGGGCTTGCAGTCGCGGCCTGTGCTTACTAGAATGCCCGTCGAATTCGGTCGATTTGAATTGGTGCTCTTCATCTCCATTGCGGGGAATTATGCCGCCGAAGAAAAAACAGACCACGACCGGTACCGTCTCATCGACGGACGACGCAGCCGAGTTCGAAAAGCTCGGCGCGTTTTATCTCGGGCGGCCTTATGATCTCGCCGCCAAACAGGCCAAGCCTGGCTGGCTGCTCTACGATTCGAAGGATCTGGTCACTCACGCGGTCTGCGTCGGTATGACAGGAAGCGGCAAGACCGGTCTCTGTGTCGGTTTACTGGAAGAAGCGGCCATCGACGGCATCCCGGCCATCGTCATTGATCCGAAGGGCGATCTGGCCAATCTCCTGCTCACCTTTCCTCAGCTTCGCGGCGAAGATTTCGCGCCGTGGATTAATGAAGACGACGCCCGCAAGAAGGGCCTGTCCGCCGCCGACTTCGCCGCGCAGCAGGCGACCCTGTGGCAGAAGGGGCTTGGCGACTGGGGTCAGAGCGGCGAGCGTATCAAAAAGTTGCGTGATGCGGCGGACTTCGCGGTGTACACACCGGGAAGCAACGCCGGTCTTCCGGTGTCGATTCTGAAATCCTTCGCCGCTCCGTCGGCAGAATTACTCGACGATGCCGAACTCCTCCGCGAGCGCATCGGCACGACCGTCACCAGCCTGTTGGGCCTGATCGGCGTCGAGGCCGATCCGATCAAGAGCCGCGAGCACATTCTGCTCTCGTCGATTCTCGACAGCGCCTGGCGAGCGGGACGGGATCTCGATCTGCCCGGGCTCATTCATCAGATCCAAACGCCTCCCATGACGAAGGTGGGTGTGCTCGATGTGGAGTCGTTCTTCCCCTCGAAGGAACGGTTCGCCCTGGCCATGCAGCTGAACAATCTGCTGGCCGCGCCGGGTTTCGCCGCATGGATGGAAGGGGAGGCGTTGGATGTCGGGCGTATGCTCTACGGCCCCTCGGGCAAACCCCGCATCGCCATTTTTTCGATCGCCCATTTGAACGATGCCGAGCGCATGTTCTTTGTGTCCCTGCTTCTGAACCAGACGTTGGGGTGGGTCCGCGGCCAATCCGGCACCACGAGCCTGCGGGCTATTCTCTATATGGATGAGATTTTCGGCTACTTCCCGCCGGTCGCCAACCCGCCGTCCAAAGCTCCCTTGCTCACCTTGCTGAAGCAGGCGCGCGCCTTTGGATTGGGAGTGGTGCTGGCCACGCAGAACCCGGTCGATCTGGACTACAAAGGCCTGGCCAACACCGGCACCTGGTTCATCGGTCGGCTGCAGACGGAGCGCGACAAGGCGCGCGTGATGGAGGGGTTGGAGGGCGCGGCTGCCAGCAGCGGCAAGAAATTCGATCGCCAACAAATGGAGCAAATTCTTGCCGGGCTCGGGAATCGAGTGTTCCTGCTGAATAACGTGCACGAAGATGCGCCGGAAGTTTTCCAGACCCGATGGACGCTGTCCTATCTGCGCGGGCCGCTCACGCGGACACAAATCAAACAATTGATGGATCCCGTTAAGCGGGAGAGACCAGCCGAAACGGGCCAGTCGGCAGGCACACCCGTGGCATCGACGCCTGCCCATGGGACGCCCCATGCGCAACGCCCCATGTTGCCGCCGGAGGTGCCGCAATACTTTGTGCCGCTACGGGGACGCCGGCCGGAGGGGCACGCACTCGTCTATCAACCGATGGTCTTGGGGGTGGCACAGGTGCGGGTGGTGGACAACAAGGCTGCGGTCGATGTGACCGAACCCCTCACCCTACTGACTCCGCTGACCGAGGGTGCCGTGCCGGTAGAGTGGGATCATGCGGCGATCGTGGATCTGACCGTCGCGGACTTGGAGCGCGATCCTGCAGGCGAGGCTCACTTCGCCACGCTTCCGGCCGCCGCCGGCAAGGCTAAGCAGTATGACGGTTGGAAGACCGACTTGTCGGGCTGGTTATTCCGGACGCAAAAAGTTGAGCTATTCCGTAGTCCGAGCACGAAGGCGCTGTCGATGCCAGGGGAGCCGGAGCGTGACTTTCGTGTGCGGCTGCAACAGGCGGGGCGGGAGCAGCGCGACCAACAGAGTGAGGTATTGCGGAAGAAGTATTCACCCAAGATCGCCGCATTGCAGGATCGTATCCGGCGCGCGGAGCAGATGGTGGAACGGCAGCAGGCCGAGTCCCGCAGCAGTCAGATCCAGGCGGCCATTTCGGTCGGCGCCACGATCCTGGGGGCGTTTCTCGGGCGGAAAACGATCAGCGCCGGCAATATCGGCAAGGCGACGACGGCGATCCGCGGCGCCGGCCGGGCGATGAAAGAATCGAAAGACGTGAGTCAGGCGGAAGACAACGTGGCGGCGCTGCAGCAACAGCTGGCGGCGCTCGAGGCCGAGTTCAAAGCGGAAGCCGATGCCCTGGCGGCGGCGACCGATCCGCTCACGGAAAAATTGGAAACCCTGTCGTTGAAACCTAGCAAATCGAACATCTCGATCAAGCTCGTGGCACTCGCCTGGGTGCCCCATTGGCGCGCGGCCGATGGAACGTCACTCCCTGCCTGGTCATAGCGTCGCCCGCAAGTAGGCCAACGGAGGGAAGCGGCAGGCGTCGCCCCCGTTCCAGATGGCCCTATTCGATGCGGGGCATTTGTGGTAAGACTCTGGGCGAAATCGGTACACCCAAAGCCCTCGGTGGTTCGCGCGAGGGACTGCACGTATGGCGACGCACGCCCCGCTTTCCGACGAAATTGCCCGCGTAGCCGCGTTGTCGCGCTACCGGATTTTGGACACCCTCCCCGACACCGCCTTCGATGACTTGGCGCATCTGGCTGCGGCCCTGTGTCGTGCTCCGATTGCGGCCATCACGTTCATCGACCAGGACCGGCAGTGGTTCAAAGCCAAGGTCGGCCTGACCATGACCCAGACCGTCCGCTCGTCCGGGCTCTGTGCGCAGGCTGTCCAAAACAAGACACTCATGGCGATTGAGGATGCGCGGGCCGATCTGCGTTTCTCGTTCCATCCGTTGGTCGCGGCGGATCCGGGAGTCAGATTTTATTGTGGCGCGCCGATTCTGAGCCCGGACGGGTATGCAGTGGGTACGATCGCCGTGATGGATACTGCGCCTCGTATCCCCACCGACGAGCAGTGTCAAGGGCTACGCCGGCTGGCCCGTCAGGCCGCGGCGCAGTTGGAGCTGCGGAGGTTGACGTTCGACCGCTCGCCCCTCGATGAAGAATCGCTGGAGGAGATTATGGCGGGTATGGCGGACGCAGTGTTCGTGACGGATCGCAGCGGGCGCGTGCTGGGTGCCAACCACGAGGCAGAAGCGCTTCTTGGCCAGACCGCTTCCGACCTCACCGGCCGGCTGCTGCACGACTGTGTGCATCGTCATGAGCGCGGAGCTGCACTCGGCTCGGGTGAGCCGTGCGGGCTCGTGAGTGCCGCCGCCCTGCGTGGGAAGACGCAGAGCCCTCATGACGTGTTTGCCAGAAACAATGGTTCAACCGTGCAGGTCAGCTGGATTGCGGCGCCGCTCATTCGCAGGGGCGAGTGGGTCGGCGGACTCGTCTCGGTACGGGATCTCACGACGCAGCAGCGCAATGAAGAAGCCTTGGGCGTGCTCGCCGGCACCACCCGCGCGACGGGTGTGGCATTTCTGCGGGAACTCGTCGAAACGCTGGCGCGCTCGATCGGGGCGGAATATGCGTTCTGTATTCGACCCCTCCCTGGACAGCTGCGCGCGAAGGTGATCGCCGGTCATGGACCGGATGGGCCGCTGGAACAGGTGGAGTATGACTTGGCCGGGACGCCGTGCGAGCATGTCTTGAGCGAGGGATTCTGTCACTATCCGGACGCCGTGCAAGCCGCGTTTCCACAGGATGAGATGCTTCGACAGCTCTCCATCGAGTCCTATATGGCCCTGATGCTTCCCTCGCCGGCCGGGGAGGCCATCGGCTGGATTGCCGTGCTCGCCAGGACACCGTTGAAGGAGCCCGAGTGGGTGGAATCGTTACTGCGCATGGCCGCCGGCCGCGCCGGCAGTGAATTGGGGCGGTCTCTCGCCGAGCAGCAACTTCAAGCAAGTGAAGAGCGGTATGCCCTGGCCCTTCGAGGCACCTCTGACGGTATCTGGGATTGGAATGTGGTCACCGGAGAGGCGGTGCATTCCGCCGGGTGGAAGGCCTTGCTGGGGTTCGCCGAGGATGAATTGCCGGATCTCGCCTCCTCGTTCTTCGACCGGGTGCATCCGGATGACCTGGCGCATGTGCGGGCGGAGACCCGGAACCATTTCGAACGCAGAGAGTCGTTTGATGTGCAATGCCGGGTGCGTCACAAGGATGGGAGCTATCGGTGGATTCAATCGCGTGCGCAGGCGCTGTGGGATGAACAGGGCCGCCCCTATCGCATGGTCGGGGCGACGACCGACATCACCGGACGAAAGCAGACCGAGGAGGCGCTGCAGTTGGCGAAGTACACCGTCGATCACGCGACGGAGGCGATTTACTGGGTCGGGTCCGACGCCGAGCTGTTGGATGTCAATAACGCCGCGACGGTGATGCTGGGGTATTCGCGGGAGGAATTTCTCGGGATGACGGTCCATGATCTGAACCCCTCCTTTCCAGCCGAGACCTGGCCGGGCTATTGGCAGGAGACCAGGGAGAAGGGGAGCGTATCGTTCGAGACGAGTCACCGAACCAAGGACGGCCGGCTCATTCCGATCGAAGTGCATGTGAATGTCATGTACTACAACGGAAGAGAATGTCACTGCGCCTTCGTCCGCGATGTGACCGAACGCAAACGAGCCGAAGGTGCGTTACGCGCCAGTGAGGAACGATTCCACCTCGCCATCGAGGCGACTAACGAGGGGCTATGGGACTGGAACGTCCGGACGGATGCCGTCTACTTCAGTCCGCAGTGGATCCGGCTCCTCGGGTATCGATCCGAGGAGGTCACCGGGTCGACGGCATTCTTCTTCGAGATCCTGCATCCGGAAGACGCCCCCCGTATGAAAGAAGTACTGCAAGCGCATCTTGACGGCCGCACGCCGACGAAGGAACTCGAGGTTCGATTGCGCCATCAGTCCGGCGAATACCGATGGTATCTCGACCGCGGCAAAGTCGTGGCCAGAGATCCCTATGGGCAACCCCTGCGCATGGTCGGGACGATCACTGATATCACCGAGCGCAAGCAGGCGGAGCGGGAACGGGCGGAAGCGTTGAGTACTCTGCAGACCATCATGGAAACCGTTCCCGATGTGATCTTTGTGCTGGATCTGGAGGGGTGTCTCAGCAAATGGAATCTTCGACTGGAGACGGTCACCGGGTATACGCACGACGAGTTGTTGGGAAAGTCGGCCCTCGAGATGGTGCCGCGCACGGAGGCTGACGCAACCAGTGCGGCCATCCGACAGGCGTTCGAGGCCGGGTATGCGGAGTTGGAGGGCCATCTGCTGACGAAGGACGGCCGCACGATTCTCTATCATTGGAATGGCACACCCTTCACGGATTTGCACGGCCGGGTTGTCGGGATTACCGGGGTCGGCCGCGACATCACCGAACGAAAGCAGACCGAAGCGCTCCTCCGGTCCAGCGAGGAGCGGTTCCGACTGGTGGCTCAGGCCACCAACGACATCTTGTGGGATTGGGATCTGCTCACGGGCGATCATTGGTGGAGCCCCAATGCGTGCGACAAGTTCGGGTATGATCCACGAACGGAGCCGAGCGTCGACGCGTGGAGCAACCGGTTGCACCCGGAGGACAAAGAACGGGTTCTCGACATGGTGAGTCAGGCCATCCAAACGGATGTCAGGACCTTCTTTGCAGAGTATCGCTTTCAACTGGCCGACGGCACCTATGGCTACTTCCTGGATCGGGCCTATATCGTGCGGAACGAGGCCGGAGGTGCCATACGAATGATCGGGGCTATGATCGATGTCACGGCGCCCCGGCGCGCGTATGCGTCCCTGGAGGAAGCCTATCGACGATTTCAGGCCATGTCGCAGGAACTGCACACGGTTGAATCCAATGAACGCCGCCGGTTGTCCCGCGAATTACACGATGAATTCGGTCAGTTACTGACCTCGCTCAAGTTTGATCTGGCATCGGTGAAGCGAGTCGCTGCGCGATCAAGCGTGGCGGGCGGGCGCAGTCAGGAGCGTCTGGCTCGTGCTCTGGAGACGACGGATCTGTTGTTTGCGCGGCTGCGTCAGATCGTCCGGGTCCTTCGCCCCCCGGTCCTGGAACAGCTGGGATTAAAGGCCGGCTTGGAGGCGCTGATCGCAGACGTGCAGGCTCGAACCGGCTTGCGTTGTTCGCTGGTGTTCGAGCAGTCACACCGTCGCGGTGAGCGTCTTCCCACGCTGGAAACGGCCTTCTATCGGATCGTCCAGGAGTTGCTGACGAATGTCATCCGCCATGCGCACGCCACAACCGTGTCCATTCTGGTTCAGAGGAATCGGCGGGAATGGCGGTTGACGGTCACCGACGATGGTGTCGGGTTCGATGTCGGCGCCCTGTCCCCGTTAGGTGGATTCGGACTGCGGGGCATACGCGAACGCGCGGAGATTCTCGCCGGTCAGGTGGAGATCAGCTCCGGGGTCGATGTCGGCACGACGGTTCAGGTGCGCATTCCGGTCAGTTCCACGCCCGACCGCTCTGCTGAAGGCCGCGTGTCGCCAGGTCCGGCTTCACGACGGAGGAAACCGGTTCATGAATAAATGTCGGTGTCTGATCACGGATGATCATCCGATTGTGCGAAGGGGAGTGCGCGAACTGTTGGAGGAGGAGCAGCTCTGCTCCGAGATCTGTGAAGTGCGCACCGGCGAGGAGGCATTAGAGGCCGTTCGTCGTCAACCCTGGGATCTGATGATTCTGGATATCGCCCTTCCTGATAAGCACGGGTTGGAGGTGTTGAAGGAGACCAAACTTCTGCAGCCAAGCCTGCCGGTGCTCATGTTGAGTCTCTATCCGGAAAAAGAATTTGCGATGCGGGCGATCAAAGCCGGAGCGTCGGGGTATTTGACCAAGCAGAGTGCGCCCTCCGAGTTACTGGCGGCCGTGATGCGGGTCTTGCAGGGAGGCCGGTACATTACTGCGGCGTTGGCCGAGCAAATGGCGAGCGTGATCGAAACCGGCGTGGACGGATCATTGCATGCCAGACTGTCGGATCGTGAACTGCAAGTGCTTCGATTGCTGGGGCAGGGTAAATCGGTATCCGTGATTGCGGAGGAGCTCCGCCTCAGTGTGAAAACCATTAGTACCTATCGGGCCAGGATTCTCGAAAAACTGTCGTGTGAGAGTACCGGGGAGCTGATCCGCTACGCCATCGAAGCGCGACTCATCGACTAGACGCGACGCCTTCGTTGCCTCGCCCTGAGCAAGTTGCCTCCGTTCTGTCAGTCGAATGCTGACAGGTAAATCCACCTTCTGCCTATACTCCTACGTGCGCCCTCCGCCGAGACTATGCCCGGAAAAATCGCTATGCGATTGGCGAGCGAGGAGCGGCGATGGACGCACAGCATTTGTATCGTATTGTTTTGATTGATGATAGCCGCATGGCCCGCCTTGGCTTGAGGGAACAACTGAATCAAACGGCGGAGTTCCGTATCGTCGGCGAGGCGGCCTCGATGGCGGAGGGTCTTGAGCTGATCGAACGGCTGAATCCCGATTTGGTGTTGCTGGATATCAGTCTGCCGGACGGGTCTGGTGTGCAGGCCTGCGGCCGGCTGGTCGCCGGAAGGCCGGACACGCGGGTGCTCATTCTGAGCGTGTACGACGACCCCGTCGTCATCCGGGAGGCGATCGCTGCGGGCGCCCAAGGGTATGTGTTGAAAGATACGCCGGTGGCGATGTGGCGGAATGCGATGCGACGGGCGGCCGGTAGTGGAGTGGTCCTTGGGCCGCAGTTGATCGGCCTGGTCTTGATGGAAGTGCGGGAGATGGCCAATGGGCTGTCGACGGCGTGCATGGTCGACTTGTCGCCGCAAGAGCGACGCCTCTTGCCCTTGGTCGCAGAAGGCCGGACGAACAAGGAGATTGCCGTAGCCCTGTCGCTCTCCGATAAAACGGTCAAAAACTATATCTCCAATATGTATTCCAAGTTAGGGGTTACGCGGCGTTCGCAGGTGGCGACGCTGTATGCGAGGACGTTGCCGAGCGGGGGGATTTCTGCCGAAGACTGTGCCTGATGCGGAAGCGAGGAGCCGGTGGCGCTGATTCTGGTTGCAGACGACGATGAGAAAGTGTGTCGGTGGCTGCGAACCGTACTCGAACTGGAAGGGTATCGGGTCATCGAAGCCGCGGATGGACGGCAGGCTCTCCACACCATTCAGCGTCAGTCTCCCGATCTCGTCATTCTCGATGTCCACCTGCCGGTTCAGGACAGGTTGGAAACCATTCTTCGAGTGCATAGCCGGCACATGCCCGTGAAGGTCTTGGCCATCTCCGGGCAAGCGGTGCAGGGCTACGATATTCTCAAAATAGCGGCGATCTTCGGCGCGCATGGCACGCTGGAAAAACCCTTCAGTGTGGACCGGTTGCTGCTCGGAGTGCGGGCGCTCATCGGACCCGCGCATCCCCGTGTGGCGTGACGCTGTCTGCCATCCCCCACATCCCTGACAGACCGGTCAAGCAGGGCCACTGCGTAACGTTGAGAATGAATTCGTCCATCCTCAGCCGGCCGGGTCTACCTGTGTTACCTCAAGATCCGGGTCATCTGGAAGCGGGCCGGATCTGAACGATCCCGCGTAAACCCGAGTTGTTCGTAGAAACGGAGCCAGCCGACGTTGCGGATGGACGTGCCGGCCCAGGCCGGATTGTCCGGCCCCAAATCGACGATCAGATTGTGCCCGGAGTACGCCCCCGTTAATTCCTCGATGGCACGTCTGAACAGGCGGTGTCCCAAACCCAAGCCTCGATAGGCCGGTCGTACCCAGCCATGCAGCGCGAGCCGGTGTCCGGCCACCGAAAGACGGGTCGCGGCCACGACGGCCAGGATTTCTCCCGGCCCGGCCGAATCGTCCGGTGAGGGCCTGGCTTTCAGTCGCATGTGCCAAGCCGCTTGCCGCGTGTGGTCGCCGGTCGGTTCCTCCAACGGCAACGGTTTGTGGAGAGCCTGCATGAACGTCTCCGCGTAATCCGGGACGGAATCCCACTCAATCGACAGGTCTCTGGCGAGCGACGAGAGATCACTGGTCGGCCCCATCGCTTCCAACACGACCACTTCATCGATACGTAAATTCAAGTGTTGCTCGGCGAAGCGGACGAATTGTTGGCTGTACATGCCGCAGAGCGTCGGCCAGAAGAGACGGAAGGTTTCGGCTGAGGTCCAGCGCCGGAACAGGTTCATCCAGCCGCGATTGAGGGCGTGATTGTGGAACTCTTCGAGGTTCACGGCCAGGTAGACCTGCTCCATGAGCTGAATCTGCAGGTTACAGGTGTGCAGCGCGGCCCGCGGATTGACCGCGATGGCGCCGGGGTCGATCCCGAACACCGAGCGGAGTTCGGGATAGATTTCCAGGTCGTAACGAAGCAGATCCGGATCGTCGCGCAGGAGACGCTCAAGGTCCTTCAGGTCGTCGGTTTCGCCGAGGAAGGATTCACGCATGCCCGGCGGGGTGGTCAGCCAGTAGGAGCGGAGCGCATGGCAGAGGGAGGAAAAGTCCTGCTCGCTTCGTTGAATGGCGGGGCGCAGCACCTGTTGGGCGACATGTTCGCCGAGGCGGCGGTAGGATTCGAACTGGGCTTCGTCGAAGAACTGGTCCGAGGTCGGTTCGTGGGGAAAGGAGGGGTGACGCGCGGCGTAGTCCTGGACGTCCGACGGCTCGTTCCCGGTCAGCGAGGGTTTGAGATAGATCAGGGTGCCGGCGGTGGCGTTGGCATCCACTTTGTCGTAGCGAATCATGCCGATGGCGTGGTGCCGACTGCTGGTCTTGGCGTCGGCGGCCCGCTTGATCTGGTCGAGATTCAGTTCGATGTCGATTCCCAGATCGATGCGGATCTTCCGGATGGCGTTGCCGAGATCTTCAAAGTTGAGCTGCGGGTCACACCCGGCATCCACCACGAGGATGCAGTGACAGCGGCGCAAGACCATTTCGTACAAGCCGAGATTTTCGAAATGCCCGCCGTCGGAGAGGTAGACGTAGGGATGACAGGAATCCGTGAGGCCGAAGGCTTCGGACAACAAAGGGCCGACCGAGACGTTGGGTGACGCTTTGCGATAGGTGTCGGCGCCTGCCCGGCCTGGATTCCCGAGCCACCAGCCCAGGCGAATGTTGAAGAGCGCGAGCAGAAACGTCACGGCTGAAGATGAGTGGTACCCCATGTTGGGGCTCGCGGCGGCGCCGGAGATGGCCAGAGCGGTCCCGAGAGAAAGGGGCTGGGCGAGGTAATGGTTGCATCCGTACTCCTCCGAGCGGCGATACCCCAGATTCCAACTGCCGCTGTGGAGCGCGCTGATCGTGAACGATTGGGCTTTGCGTTGTTGCCAGGCGAGGTTGTCGCCCTTGACCAGATTAAGCGCGATATTGATGAGATGCAGCGGGCGCGGGCTCTGGGCATAGAGCCGGTTGAGGAACAGTTTGACGAACCACGTCGCGGCCTCCCGTCCGGCGGCCGTCCCTTTCGTCCATTCGTACAGCGTCGTCATCTTGGCGGCGCAGGCCGGCCCGACCTGTAGCTCAGTGGCGACCTGCGACAACGTATCTCGTTGCAGCAGGCCAGACAATTCCTGTGTGAGACGGTAGAGCATGGTTTGCAATTGAACCGGCGGCGGGTCCGGCAGGGCGTGGAACGATTCGAGCTGCGCGTGGGTGTTGGCGGAAAACTCCCGGGTATACAGCCGACGCGCCAGGCGCACGTCGTCGAATCGCACGTCGCTCATGGCCGGGTTGTCAAGATTGTCGAATCCGGTGAAGGGATTGAAGCTCCGTTCGCGTTCGGTCTGAATGCGCGAGGCTCCGAGATAGGCGCGGATGAGCCGGTTGCGATACATCGCATGCAGCGAGAACCGGTTGATGTTAATCAGCCCGGACATGAGCAGGCCCAATGACGTCACGGCGACGGTGAACAGGACGAGCATCCAGAGGGGGGTGTTGTGGAGGACCTGATCGTGCCCCCAAGGATCCGGCCAGATTCCTAATCCGGTCTGCATAGGCCCCGTGAGATGGTTGAGGTGCATCTCGTAGTGATGGGCGAAGAGGTCTAATTGCCAACTGGTGCCCAATGACAGCGCGATGAGAACGCAGAGCATGAAGAGCGGCGCGGCCGATCGTACCGCGAAGTCGGTGATCACGGTGGTCTGTGAGCGTTCCTCCTGCTGTTGCGCGGTGGTGCGTGAACCGAATCCAAGCACGAGGGTCAGCAATCCGGAGAGTCCGCCGAGGGAAGCGGCGACTTTCGGTGTCCAGGCAATGAGCCCCGGACCGAAGGCGACGATGGCGGAGAGCCCCGACCAGACGACCATGACGATCAATACCCAGGAACCGGTGCGCCCCCACCACTCGCGGTCCTGTTCTTCGGTGAATCGGCTGGCCAGGCCGATGAAGACGGTTGCTGTGAGCAAAAATATCGCGAGGACGCCCGGAACGGCGAAGGTGGCGAAGCACTCGGCAAATGTGGCGACGACCAGCTGATCGGGAGTCTTTATCAGTAGAGATCGGAGTAACAATCCGCCCAGCGCGCCGGTGGCGGCAACGGCGGCGGTTTCCCAGAGCAGCCAGGGGGAGAAGGCTTTGAATCGTTTGAGCACGAGGACGGAAAAGAGCCAGCTCCCTGTGTGGAGGAAGACGCCGCCGAACATGACGTGGGAGAGGCTGAGTTGCTCCAGCGTACCGCCTCCGTTGCGAAACCAGGCCCAGGCGGTGGTGAGGAAGAGCACCGATGTGATCAAGGGGCCGAGGCAGGCGACCAGAAACCAGTGTTGGCGTTCCAAGGTCTGCCATCGGGTATTGCGACGATACTCGCTGAGCGTAGGACGGCAGAGGTGCAGATAAATCAATGCCATGACGGCCAGACCGAGACCGACCATAAACACGGCTTGGAGTAGCCAGACGGGCAAGGTCAGTCCGGGGGTATTCAGCTGGGCCAGGGCGATGGTCCAGCGTGGCACGAGCAGGGGTACCATCAGCAACGGCAGCAGCACCATCCAGTTCAGGTGCAGGTTGCGCAAGTAAATGCCGAAGAGCGTCCATGAGTCGGCCGAGAGGAATCCCAGGTGCGGACTCAGGTAATTGCTATAGTTCCGCAGCCATTGGACCGGCGGCGGCACTTCGGTGGCGCCTGCTTTCGGCGTGACCCGCAGATCCTCAATGACGCCGTCCAATCCCTGCGGATGGCGATGGATCCAGGCGGTGAGCCAGCTGCCGATGTAGCCTCCGCCGGAGACGGTCGAAAGATAGTCGAACTTGTTCAGGAGTTGCAGGCGCGCGAGAGACTGCAAGACGCCGAGTCCGAAGGTCGCGCTGCGTATGCCTCCGCCGGAGAAGCAGAGTCCCGCGCGTTTCGGGTGGCAGGCGTGGATGTGCCGGAAGAGCGCGGCCGTGCGCACCGCATCGGGGGCCCCCACCGGATGATCCTTGGGCAGGGGGCCGTGCAGCAGTTCGGTTTCTTCCTCCAGAATCGTTGCGAGTGTCAGCGGGTCGTCCGGCGAAGCGGGAGTAGTCATCGTGACTCCAAGGGGAACATGGTGAGGGGGACGCTGTCTCGACGGAAAGCGCCCGTGTCGGCGCCTGTCATACCACGATTGGAAAAGGCAAACCACATGCCCCGTGAGGACGCTTGAACAGAACGCGGCCTGGCCACCGTGTCGATGCGTTCCGCGCCGTCTGCAGCCGCGGAAATAGACGCGAATGCGTAGGGCAGGTATGTTGTGGAGATTATCGAATCGGATACAGCGCGTATCTCAAGTGATACGGCACCCTGGCGTCGCTATGGTCAATGCTTGCGGTCCCGTTGCATCAGCTTGTCGGTGTAGGCCAGGAGGATGGCGGAGCCCAGGAAGGTGAGGTGAATGAAGATCTTCCACTTGACGTGTTCGGGGTTCTCGTTCGCGATGTCCACGAAGGATTTCAGGAGATGAATGCTGGAGATGCCGACCAGCGAGGCGGCCAGTTTGATTTTGATCGTGCCGGGATCCACATGCGTGAGCCACTCGGGCCGGTCGGGGTGGGTTTCCAGGTCGAGTTTACTGACGAAGGTGGCGTAGCCGCCGATGATGACCATGGTCAGCAGATTGGCCACCATCGTCACATCGATCAGTCCGAGCACGCCCAGCATGAATTTGGTTTCTTCGAGTTGCTTGAAGTGTTTCGCCATCTCCCAGAGTTCGAGGATGAACTTGCTGGCATAGAGCAACTCGGCAATGATGAGGCCGCCATACAGCGGCGCCTGAATCCAGCGGCTGCTGAAGACCAGGAATTCAAAGGCCTGCTCAACGCGGTTGTGTGATGTTGGAGGCAATGCTGCAGGACCGGACGGGGACGGATGACTCACGCGTTCGCTCACTCTCCTTGGTGAGGGCGTATCCTAGTCGGCGCGTGGAGTTCTGTCAATCGTCGGATGGGTTTAGATACAGGCCCTCACTATGCCGCGTTACCGGTATCCGGAGGTGCGAAGGACTTCTGAGGGGGAGTCAGCCTGGCCGATGGAAGCCATCGGGACAAAATCTCTCGTAATTGGTCGGGGACGATCGGTTTGCTGATGAAATCGTCCATGCCGGCCTTGAGGCAGTTCTCACGATCGCCTGCCATGGCATTGGCGGTCATGGCGATGATCGGCAGATGCGTGCCTGCCTGTTCCTGAGACCGGATCAACCGAGTCGTTTCGAGCCCGTCGAGCTCCGGCATCTGACAGTCCATAAACACCAATGGATATTGATGCCGGCAGACGGCCGCGAGCGCTTCCATGCCGTTGCCGGCCACATCCACGCGGTACCCGAGTTTTTCCAGCATCTTCAACGCGACTTTTTGATTCACCGGATTGTCGTCGACGACGAGCAGTCGTTGCGCTGCCTGTGCCTGAGCCTCGGACATGGTATGCCGCGTGATCAGCGGGGTCGAACTCTCGCCGGTGTCCGTTCGTCCGAGGATCAGGCGAATACAGTCGGCCAGTTGGCGTTCGCGAACCGGTTTGGGCAGGTAAGCACTCGCACCGGCTTCCTTCGCCGCGATGCTGTCTCCTCGTTGACCGAACGCCGTCAGTACGATCAGGTGTGTCGAGCGAATCGACGGATCGTCTTTGATCAACCGGCAGAGCTCAAGTCCGCCGATGTCGGGCATGTGCATGTCGATGATGGCGAGGTCGAACGGCGTGCCGTCGGCCGCGGCCTGGCGCAAGAGGGCCAGTGCCGAGGGGGCATCCACGGCGCTTTCGTGGTGCATGTTCCAGGCCGACACATGGTATTGGAGCAGGCTGCGGTTCGTCGGGTTGTCGTCGACGAGGCAGACGCGACGGCCGGCGAAATCGTTCGACGTCAGCGGGGGCATCACGGGCGGAGCTGCGTCCGCTTGCAGGGCGAAACGTACGGTAAACCAGATGCGGGTTCCGAGCCCCGGCATCGATTGCAGCCCGATTTCTCCGCCCATCAGCTCGACCAACCGTTTGCAGATCGTCAGGCCGAGACCCGTTCCGCCGTACTTGCGGGCGGTCGAACTGTCGGCCTGGGTAAACGCCTGAAACATTCTCGCCTGGGCTTCCGGGCTGAGGCCGATGCCGGTATCGATCACTTCGAAACGGAGCATGACGAAGGTCGGATCTTCATCCAGCGGGAGAACTTGGATCAACACTTCGCCCTGTTCGGTGAATTTGATCGCGTTGCCCAGCAGGTTGGTCAGGACCTGTCGAATACGCCCCGGATCGCCGATGACGGTCCGCGGTGTTTGGGCGTCGATGAGTCCGACGAGCTCCAAATGACGGTCCTGGGAGGCGGGCGCCAGCATGTCCAACGTATCTTCGATGGTCATGCGGAGGTCGAACGGGATCTGTTCGATGGTAAATTTCCCGGCCTCGATTTTCGAAAAGTCCAGAATGTCGTTGATGATCCTCAGCAGCGATTCGCTGGAATGCCGGAGGGTCTGCAAATAATCACGCTGTTCGGTGCTCAGGGCGGTATCGAGCAGCAAGGTCGTCATGCCGAGTACCCCGTTCATCGGGGTGCGGATTTCGTGGCTCATCGTGGCCAGGAAATCGGTCTTGGCCTGCCCGGCTTTGACGGCCTGATCGCGGGCTTCCGAGATCTCCCAGTTCTTCCATTCGAGATCCTGGGCCGCTTTCGACAGCGCGCTTTCGGTGCGTTTTCGCATGGTGATGTCGACGATGGATGCCAGCGCCAGTTTCCCGTTCGGCGTATCGATCGGATTGAGTCCGAGCTCGACGGGAAACTCCTGCCCGTTCTTATGCAGGCCGAAGAGTTCCCGGCCGGCTCCCATGGCGCGTGACGACGGGGCGGAGAAGTATCCGACGCGATGCGCCGGATGGTTGGGGCGAAACCGCTCCGGAATCAGCATTTCGACCGGCCGGCCGAGCATCTCCTCGCGGCTGTAGCCGAACATGGTTTCGACCTGCTTGTTGACCAGCGTGATGTTGCCGAGGGGATCGATCATCAACATGCCGTTCGGCGCGGATTCCACTACTTGACGGAACTGGGCCTCGGCCTGTTTGCGGGAGGAAATGTCGCGCACGATACCGGTAAACTTTCTGGCGCCGTCGACGAGCATTTCACTCACGGCCAACTCAATGGGAAATGACACGCCGTCATTGCGAAGTCCCAGCACTTCACGACCGATGCCGATGACCTTTTTCTGGCCCGACTGCAAATAATTGGTCAGGTACCGGTCGTGTTCCGTGTGGTAGGGGTCGGGCATGAGGAGTTTCACGTTCTGTCCCAGGAGCTGGTTCGAGGTGTACCCGAACATGCGCGTGACGGCGGGATTGATCGATTCGATGCTGCCCCGTTCGTTGATGACGACGATACCGTCCACCGCGGTGTCGACGATCGCCCGCAACCGGACCTCGCTCTGATGCATGGCGGCTTCCGCCTGTTTGAGGTCCGATACGTTGATGTGCATGACCACGGCGCCGTAGCTCCGGCTGCCCTGCATCGGGGTGACGATGACCCGGAACCAGCGTCGGAGTGTAGGACTCGAGCTCTCGTATTCGTAGGAGAAGGCGCGGATGGTGCCGTCCAGAATGTGCCGGATCCCCTGGGCCACGTGCAGGGCGTCGGGCTGAGTTCCCGCCGCATCGCAGATGTGGAGATAGTTGAGGCCGACGCCGTAGCCCTCGCCGGTAAAGCCGTTCGCGGCTGCGAACCGTTCCCAGGACTCGTTGACCGCGAGAATCGTGCCCTGCGCGTCGAGCACGGCGATATTGGCCGGCAGCACGTTGATGATGCTAGGGTCGAGTCTATGGTCCCGACGACGTCTGGCGCGATGTTGGTGGACAGACATGAAAGCGACCCCTCTCTAGCCCGGACTATTCACGAATCCCTGCTCCGTCGTTCGATCCTCTCGCCCGGCTGGGCTGCTCTCGTTCGGCCTCCTCGACGGAGCGCAAGTACTCTGCGTCGGCCCTACTTGTGAGAAGCCCCGGCGGGCTTCGGTCTCAAACGACTCGCGACGGCATGCATGAATAATCCGCGTTAGCCGTTGGTGCCGGTTGCAGCGCCGTCGGTTCCGAGCCAGGTGTCGAGTACTGCCTGAAGCTCTTTGGGGCGGACCGGTTTGGCGATGTAATCGTCCATCCCGGCGGCCAGGCAGCGTTCGCGGTCGCCTTGCATGGCGTTGGCCGTCATGGCGACGATCGGGGTATGGGCCGACCGGCCTTCCATTTTGCGGATCAGTGCGGTCGCTTCAAACCCGTCCACTTCCGGCATCTGGCAGTCCATAAAAATCAGCGGATAACGGGCACGCTCATGGGCGGCCACGGCTTCCTGTCCGTTTCCCGCGACATCGACCCGGTAGCCGAGTTTCTCCAGCATCTTGCAGGCGACTTTCTGGTTCACGGGATTATCTTCCGCCAGGAGCAGGCGAGGCTTCGGCCCTGCCTGGGATTCGCTCAGGGTGTGTCGTGTGATCAACGGCGGCGGTTCGGCGTTCGACGGCGTCCCGGCCGCGGTTTCCGGGGACAGTAGGAGACACAGGCATTCGAGCAATTGTGTCTGACGGAGCGGTTTCGTGAGATAGGCGTCGATACCGATGGATCGCGCAGTCTGGCCGTCGCCCCGCCGGCCGACCGTGGTGAGGATGACCAGGCGTATGCCGGCGGTTGCGGGGTCTTGTTTCAGCAAGGCGGCCGTTTCGAATCCGTCCATGTCGGAGAGATGCAATTCGATGAGGGCCAGGTCGAAGGGATTCCGACTGGCCGCCGCCGTACGGGCTAACTCCACGGCCTCCGGACCGCTCTGTGCCACCGTGCAAGTCATTCCATGCGACGTGAGCTCCTGGCGCATGGCTTGCCGGACGGTGTCGCAATGGTCCACGAGGAGAATGCGCCGGCCATGCAGCCGGCTCCAGGAAAAGGGCGACGGGGAAGTGGCGAGTGTCGTCTCCGGAAATTGCACGGTGAACCAGAACGTGCTGCCCTGCCCGGGATGGCTTTCGACCCCGATCCGGCCATGCATCTGGCTGACGAGGCGTTGGCAAATAGCGAGCCCTAGTCCGGTGCCGCCGAATCGTCTGGTGGTGGAGCTGTCGGCTTGCACGAAGGCGCTAAACAGTCGTCCCTGCACTGCCTCTGGAATACCGATCCCGGTATCTTTGATGGTAAACCGCAGAAGGCCCACGCCGTCTTGAGTCTCACGCGTCACGTGGAGGAACACTTCGCCCGCGGAGGTAAACTTGATGGCATTGCCGACCAGATTGACCAGAATCTGCCGGAGCCGGCCGGGATCGCCTACGACGGCGGTCGGCACGGCGGCATCGACTAACCCGATCAACTCCAGGCCTTTGCTCTGCGCCTGTTCCGCGAGCAGCTCCACCGTATCCTCCACCGTCATCCGGAGGTCGAACGGGAGTTCTTCGAAATGAAGTTTTCCCGCCTCGATTTTGGAGAAATCGAGAATGTCGTTGAGGAGCGTCAGCAAGCCGTCGCTCGAACGGCGGACCGAGTCGGCAAACTCATGTTGTTCTTTCGTAAGGGCGGTATCGAGCAGGAGACCCGTCATGCCGATGATGGCATTCATCGGGGTGCGGATTTCATGGCTCATGGTGGCGAGGAAGTCGGCCTTGGCCTGGGCGGCTCGAAGGGCTTCATCCCGCGCCTGCGCGAGGGCATTTTCTGCGGCTTTTCGGCTGGTGATGTCTTTTCCAATCGCCAGGAATCCGGTCACGACTCCGTCACTGTCCCGGAGTGCGGTGATAGTCAATAGGACAGTCAGCCGGCTGCCGTCTTTTCGCTGGTACGTCCATTCCCGTTCATCGAACCCGCCTCGTCTGGCATTTTCGACCAAGGCGGCAACACCATGAATCGGGCGCTCGTACAAGTCGCCGAGCTCCTTGGCATGGCGCTCGATCTCCTCGGGCACGTGCAGCAATATGAGCGACTGTTGTCCGATCATCTCGACGGCGGTATACCCCAGCAACTCTTCCGCGCCGGTGTTGAAGGTCGTGATCGTCCCCTCGGTGTTGGTGGCGACGATGGAGACATTGGTCGCGCTGGCGAGGATGGTGTGCAGTTGCAGGTTGGTGGCGAGCAGGGCCCGTTCCAGGTCTTTGCGAGCCCGTATGTCGGTGGCAATGACCTGGATGGCCGGTTTCCCCTCGAACATAACCGGGGCTGCCGCCACTTCGACATCGATGATGGAGCCGGCGAGACCGACAAACCGATCCTCGGTGGGCGGGACCGGTTGATTCGTCTCGCGTATTTTCGCGATTCTCTGTCGTACCTTGGAGTGGGATTCCGGATGGATAAACTCGAGAACCGTCTTGCCGAACAGCTGTGACGGGGCGATCGCTCCCAGTAACCTCACGCAGGCCTGATTGGCAAACACGATTTTGTCTTCGCAATTCACGAAGATGGCATGGGGCGACAGTTCTACGAGTGCGCGATGCCGCAGCTCACTGGAACGAGTCTGTGCCTCCATCTGTTTGGCCGCGGTGATGTCCGCGGTGATGCCCGCAATGCGATAGGTATCCCCCTGGGCGTTTCTAATTGGAAAGCTGCGATCTCGAACCCAGCGCACCTGTCCGCCTGGCGTGACAATTCGATATTCCTCGTCATAGGGGAGATGGCCCTGACAGGCTGCCGCGGTGGCAACGCGTGTGCGGTCTTCCGGATGGATGTGATCGAGCCAGAACGCCGGATTCACATAGAGTAGATCTCTAGGGAGTTCCCAGATGGTCTCAAAGGCGGGGCTGACATAGAGGACCTCGCTCTTATCCGGCGAGGTGAGCCAGAAGACGGCATCGATGTGCTCAGCCAGTTGCCGGAATCGCTCTTCACTCTCCCGAAGGGTCGCTTCCATGCGCTTCCGCTCGGAAATGTCGCGAAGCATGCCCGTATACTTCTTCTCCGTTCCGATCTGCATCTCGCTGACCGACACATGCACGTCGATCCGAGTCCCGTCTTTGCGCACAGCCGGCACGTCGCGGCCGCTGCCGATGATGGTGCGTTTCCCGGTCGCCAGGTAGTTTGCCAGGTACTCATTGTGGTGTTCACGATAGGGAGAGGGCATGAGTAGGGAAATGTTCTGCCCGATCAGTTCGTGCGCCTGGTATCCCAGTAAATTCAGCAGGGCGGTGTTGGCGCTTTCGATCCGGCCGCGTTCGTCGATGACCACAATGCCTTCGATCGCGCTCTCGAAGATCGAACGCATTCTGGTTTCGCTGTCTCGCCAGGCAAATTCGGCGCGTTTGTAGTCGGTGATGTCCAGCACGGTTCCGGCCATACTCACCGGTCGTCCGTCGGGATCGCGCTGGACGACTCCGCGGCAATTGATGTGCCGGACTTCGCCGTCGGGGCGTCGAATCCGGCAATCGACGTTGTAGGGCGAGTCGTATTTCAGCGCCGCATCGACCGCTTGCTGCACGCGCTCGACGTCGTCCGGATGCAGCGCGGAGAGGAAGGTCGCATAGGTCGGGAGGCTCTGGTCTGGAGTATGGCCGAAGATCCGGCACTGCTCTTCGGACCAGGCTTCCTGACCGGTCGCAATATTCCAGTGCCACGAACCAAGGTGAGCCTGCGTTTGGGCTTCGTCCAGAGCTTGTTGCTTGGCTTGCAGATCGCATTGTGCCAGTGCCTGCGCCGCTTCGAGTGCCTTACGGTCGGAAATGTCGAGATGGATGCCGGCGGCCCGCAAGGGGGCACCCTTAGCGTCCCGCTTGACCACGCGTCCGCTGTCGAAGACCCAGCACCAGGCGCCGGACTTGGTTCGCAGGCGATGCTCGCTGGAATAGGTGGGCGTTTCTCCACGAAGATGCGCAGAAACCGTCGCCATCACCTGGTGAAGGTCATCCGGGTGCACCAATTGCTCCCAGGTCCGGACATGCGGCTCGATCTCGTCGAGACGGTAGCCGAGCATACTCGCCCATCGTTCGTTAAAGGTCACTCGCCCGGTGGGGATTTCCCAGTCCCAGGTGCCCATTTGGGAACCTTGCACGATCAGCTCCATCCGGTCGGCCTGCTCGTCCACGGTCTGTTCATGCACGGCGAGAAGGCGTTCGAGGTCGGCGATCCTGGTCTGCAGGTGCGCGTCGTGGACGGGCGTTGGGTCGTCGCCGGCCTGTTTGGGCATGGAGGTGTGGTGCGAGTGAGAGGCCGCCGTCGTGGTATAGGGCGCCAGTGCAATCTGCGCGCACAGCGCGAGGGGTTTGAAGAGGGTTGCCGTGCTTTCAGGGATAAAGTCCTTGCTGAAGAGAATGATGGAAAACAGTTCACCGTCCGGCAGCGGTGCGCCGAATCCCAAGACCGACCGGATCCCGTACTTGCGCACGAACTCTTCCTGTCCCGGGACGTAGGGGCTTCCTTCGGCTTCGGGGATGTGAAAGACGTTGAACGATTGTTCGTGCTGGTCCAGCAACACGCTCGGGCCCGGCTGTGTCAACGAGGGGAGCGAGACTCCCAGCTGCCGGAAGAGTTGACTGAACATGGGTAACCGTTCCACGGCCTCCAGGGTATCGAACGGGATCACGCGGAAGCGACTCGAACGCGCCGGGTCATTCCACCCGGGGACCGCTCCAGCGCTGGCCAACAGGGTGAGGCAGGTCAGAGAGGGGGGCGGGGGCGTATTTCCGAGCCGAGCGTCAGCCAGTGCACGAAGGTCCGGTGTCAGCCGGCTATAGGGTGTCGTCTTGAAGAGGCGGACCAGGCTGCAGGCCGGCTCCCGGAGATGGCCCATGGTCAAGGATCTGTAGAGATGACGAACGAGGCGATCGGCGACCTGCTCAAGGCTGGTGGCATCTGTGCCGAGCCGGCGCAACGCCGCGCCGCAGGCGGTCATGTCCCGGAGCTGGAACGATCGCAAATGGTGCATACGACTCGCGATTCCGCGAAGGTAGAGACTAGGTGTCGATACTCTCTCGGCCTGCGGATCGAAGAACTTGAGTCTTCTGCCGTCGTGCGCACGGTTCGGCGGTGATCAGGGAATGGTCTTCAGGTAAAACGCGGCGGCTTGAGACCTCCTGCTCAGGTGAAGTTTCGAATACACGTTGGCCAGATAGTTTTTGACTGTTTTATCGCTCAGCCCGAGCTCGGCGGCGATTTCCTTGTTGGTTTTTCCCTGGGCAATGAGGGGGAGGAGGCGTCGCTCCTGCGGCGACAGCAGATGACGGCCTCGTTCAGGTTCCCGATCGGCGACTTTGCGGAGGTAGGCAAATGTGTGACGGGTTACCCCCGGGTCCAGGTAGGATTGACCCTTGGTCAGGCTGCGCATGGCGTGCAACAGCGTCTCCGCCCCGGCCTCCTGGAGGACATATCCGTGAGCGCCCGTTGCGACGGCGGAGAGCAGGGTGGAATCAGTCAGCGCATCGGCCAGAAAGAGCACGCGCGTCTCCGGAAGATGCGCGAGGATGTCCTTGGCCGTTTCGATACCCGTGCCGTCCTGCACGCGCAGATCGAGCACGACGATGTCGGGTTTGTGGTGGAGCACCAGGGGGAGCGCCTCCTCTTTCGACGAGGCCTCGCCGATCACCATAAAGTCCGGTACCGAGTTCAGCAGCGTTCGCATGCCGACTCTGACTAATTCCTGAGGATTGATGATGAACACGCGCGCCGGTGTGTTCTGTAATTCGTTCATATTCGACTCTCAGCTAAATGTGGATGGATGACTGGTGAACTGTTTCTCTGTCTGTGCCGAGGCGGCGGGTGCCCTTCGACAAGGGCGGCCCGTCGGATGATGATCGGCGTCCATCCTGCTCGAACCGGAATACCTCCGCGATCGAACGGCCCTGCGGCGGGCCGGCCTGTCGGAGGCCGACCCGCGCGCGGCCGCGCAGTCGATGCGCATGATTTCCGGCTCGGGTTGCTCATGGTGCGGTCCTACGAGACTCCCACCAGATGGGTCACGCCATAGCCCGGCGTCGCCGCCATCGGGCGGGTGGTAGCGATGCCGGCATTCATCCGCGACAGCGCGAGCACGATATTCTTGCCGCCGAATCCAAAGCTGTTGATCAAGGCACGATCGAGATGCGCCGCCCGCCCCTGTCCTGAGACATAATCCAGATCGCATGTCGGATCCGGCGTCGTCAGATTCAGCGTGGGCGGGATGAACTGGTGCTCCATGGCCTTTGCGGTGCCGATGACTTGGAAGGCGCCGCTGGCGGCGAAGGCGTGACCGAGTGCCGCTTTAAACGAACTGACGGGAACCCGATATGCGTGCTCCCCCAGGACCTGTTTGACCGTGTTCGTTTCGAGCGCATCCAACTCCATGGTGCCGAGCCCGCAGGCGTTCACGTAGTCCACTTCCTCCGGGAACCAATGGGCCGTCGAGAGGGCCAGCCTGGCCGCCCGTTGCTGCTCGTGGCCCGTGTGATCCGCCTTCACCATGGAATGGGCATCACAGGTAAAGCCCCATCCTTCCAACTCGGCATACATTTTCGCGCCGCGCGCCCGGGCGTGCTCGTAGTCCTCCAGAATGAAGCAGCCGGCGCCTTCGCCTAACACCATGCCGCATCGGGTTTTGTCGAAGGGACGGGGGAGGTTGCGAATGGCGCCGCGTTCGTCCGGGGCCAGCGCACGTCCGGCGTTCATGGCGGCGTAAACGCTCGGGTGGAGCGGCGCTTCGGTTCCACCCGCGATGACGAGCGACGACTGGCCTGATTTGATCCATTCGTAGGCGCGTCCGATGGCATTGGCCGTCGAAGAACAGCCGATGGAGTAGGTTTCGCAGGGACCGTGGAGTCCCAGCACGATGGCCACTTCCGATGAAATCGCATTCGGGAAGGTCATGCCCATTGTGAACGGGTTGACACGCTCATAGGCGTTGAGTTTGGCCGCATCGTGGAACTCGAACGCTTCCTTCATGCCGCCGATGGAGGTGCCGATGCTGATGCCGATGGAGCCGCGATCTTCCTGGTCCAGGTCCATGCCGGAATCGCGAGTCGCCATCATGGCGGAGGCGACGGCGAACTGAGTCGCTCGTCCCATACGACGGGCCTGCTTGCGATGGAGGAAATCTTCGGGGTCGAAGTCCCGGACTTCAGCGGCGAGACAGGCCTGGAACGGTGTGGTATCGAACGAGCTGACCGGTTTCACGGCGCTTTCACCTTTGCTCAATAAATGCCAAAACAGGTCGACGGTACAACCCAGCGGGGAAATCACTCCCATTCCGGTGATGACGACTCGACGAGAGGTCTGTGGTGTCATGGTGCCCTCCTGTGCTCCGAGGAGCGTGAAAATGTGTGTCGTCAGTGGCTGTGCCATACATGCATGTGCTCGCGATGCGCGTCCGGTAACGTGGAATCGGGATAAAACGTCGCATAGAACTCTTCGTCCAGATGATGCGTCTGACAGGCCACGATGGACTTGCAGGCATCGGCGTGCGCCGGAAACCGTCCGTAGGTGCCGAGCACGTAGTCGGCAAACGCGATGGTGGCGTCGATGGCGCGCTCGGAATGCTGCGGTACCTGCCGCGCTGCGCTGGGATTGGTCCAAGGCTGCTCGCCGGATTTTCCGTAGGTGCCGTTCGCCCCGAACTTGCTGACCACCAGGCTGGTCACGGCATCTTTCATCGACGGCACGAACGGCGGGGTGGGGCCTTCCCACACCTGCGGAATGCCGACCGGATTGGCGCGCAGGGGTTTGCCCGGCGGGACGACGAAGTGGAACCCGAGGCCGGGGTAGATGTGCGGTTCCATACCGAGGAGGTGGCGGCCGCTCCCCACGCTCTGGATGCCGCCGCCCAGTCCCATGGCCTGCTGCATCAGCGAGAGATGTTCGCAGATGATCCCCTGCTCTTGAATGGCGGTTTCGCAAATGCCGGCGTCGAGCTCGCGCAGGCTGAACATTTTGCGTGAGGCGAGATTGTCGTGCAGGTGCCCGCCTGCGCTCTTGCGGAAGGCATCGAGGCCGCAGGCGGCGTTGCCGTTGTCCGTATCGACGATGAAGTATCCCGTGTCTTCGCTGAACATCGTCAGCAGGAGATTCAGATACAGGAGCGCGATATTGGTGACGGGCATGAACAGTGTTGTGCCGGGCCGGTTCGTATACCACTGATTGAACGGCAACATGAACGGGGCTTCGCGCGGGATCTCCAGCCGGGACGATTGGAGTTGCACAACCTCCAGATCCCAGGGATGGTCGGGGCCTGCCGCGTCGGCGACAAAAAACACGCCGTCATCGTTGGTGTAAAAGAGTTGCGTGCTCTGCGCGGAGCAGGGGCTGGGAACCGTACGGCTTTTGAAATTCATCAGCGCGTGGCCCTGGCCGGCACTCGTGCCCGGGCGTCCGACAAACTGCATGTCGCCAAGGTTGCGCCCGGATCGGCCGATCGCCGCATAGATCAGATATCGTTCTTCTTCCCGGCTCAGCGGGAGGGGATCATGTTGACTCGTGAATTGCAGCGGGCCGCCGGGCAGGGTCATGCCGCGGCCGAAGCGGCGCGTCTTGCGTTGTTGCAGGAGGTCGAGCAGAGTACATGTGGCGTCCATTGCTGCAGGATGTGCGGCAAGCTGCTTCATAGGGCCTCTCCTTTCCGGCATCCTAGGGCAGTTTTGCCCTGGCCGGATGTGTGAATAACGGTGGTGCTGGTCCGTCACGCGTGGCATGACGTTGTGTGGGTCGACTGTACGAGAGGTGCGGTCTGTCGTCACCTACCCATCGGGGTAGGCGGGCTCTCTACCCCGGGGTCGGTCAGCTCGTGACGGACGGGGTGGAGCGCGAGTCGACATGCATCGGGCTATTTACTTGGGTGCGTTGGCCCCGGAGGGCGGACGGTCGTCACTGGGCGGTGCGGATGGAACGATGCGATGTTGTTCGCCGGTTTGCCAATAGGCAATGGCGCTCCATCGATTCTCGACGCCGATTTTCTGAAAGACGTTCTTGAGATGAAATTTGACGGTGTTCAAACTGACTTTCAGAATGACGGAGATTTCCCAATTGGTCTTGCCTGCCGCAACCCATCGGAGAATTTCTTCTTCCCGTTTGCTCAGTATGGTTGGCGGCGGGGCAGGTCGTTCCGGATTCCACGCGGAGTGGCATCGCATATAACTCAGATGAAAATGCGGGGTTAAAATATCGAGCAGAAGACGGAGTTTGTCGGCCTGTTTTGCATCGAAATTGCTGAAGGCGAAGTACGAACAAGCTCCGTTGGCTCCTCGCACTCCGGCCGAGAGGCAGGTCTTGATGCCGAAGTCGAGTTTGAGCGAGGTGATGTCCTTGGGCTCGTTGGGGGTCGGTTCATCGGCGCTGGAGGTGACGGTTTGGCCGGACGTGATGAGCCGGCGCAGGGCCGGATCGACCTTCAAGCCTTGTCCCATATACAGTTGGCAGAATTCGCGGGGATAGGTGGAATGTCCCAGGGAAGGATCGATGCCGTGCAGGAGATCGACGGCGCCGCATCCGGAGAATTCATAGGGAATCACGTTCTGTACGGCCGAGACGAGTCGCCACACTCTGTCGCTGCGATCGACGGAGCGGGCATCCTGCATGATCGCGCCGAGCCGTTGAAATTCCTTGGCGGAAAATGCTGGCTGACTCATGCCGATTCTTCCCGATCAGCTGGGCCTGGCTCGGGTGGGAGCCCCGGACGCCATGAAGGCTCGGAAGCGCCGATCTGGTTCATAGTGAGGCAATTGTATCCTGATGAGACAGCTCATTGTACCGACCGCTTGAGCCCGGTATCTAGGGCAACCTGCACCTAGTATAGAGTGCCTAAGGTTTGAACCGCAACGGGGAAGAAGAGGGGCCGGAAGATTGACATGGAGAAAGCGGGAAGCTCGAATGTGGCAAGACTAGCGGTGAATCTTCAAGGTCGGTCCGAGCGTCAGCCACTTCGTGGGGCCGAGGGCGGCCATATGCGGCAGATGGGCCACGTACCAGAACACCACATCCTGCTCCTGGACACCCTGGTTATCTTCGTCGTAACCGAGCTGGCCACGGGCTCCGAAGACCCACGGGAGATCTTCGTCCGGGTTGGCCCGGCGAATGGCCACGTCGAGGTCGGCAAATGAATCGCGTTCTCCGTCGTCCTTCAGGGGCGCGTAGCCGTCACCGGGAAGCACCCATACCCCATGTCCGGTGAGTTGGTCGCGAATAAACCAGGACCGGTGAGTGGCCGTATTCTTCACGTCATTGCGTTCGTTGGTATATTTTTTCCATCCCGGCCCCCAGCCGCTGTCCGGGCCCCCATCGTCGCGCACAAACACCTGATCCATTCCGTTGCCGTTGATGTCGAAATCGAAGCGCCAATAGGGATGGTGGACGTGATCGGTATTGCAGGACAACCCCCGGCTCTGGACGACCGGCCGCAATTCACCGTCTTCGGACAAATGCCAGGATTGGTAAATGTGATACTCGCCGATTCGGGCATAGATGCCCAGTTCCAGCCATTTCATGCCTTTCACCGTGGAGCTTTCGACGCACACCTTCTGGTTGCCGCAGTTCACAATCGGGACGAGGTCCTGCCAGCGCAGTCGATCTTGAAAGGGGCCGCAGCGTCCGCTGTCGGCGCGGGAGCCGAACCAGGTAAAGGGGTTCCACCAGATGCGTTCCTTCACGTATTTCACGCGCAGGACCGGCATGCTGGCTTTGGCCAGCACCTGTTCACCGCCGTAGGTGACGTTGCGAAGGGCCAGGCCGGTATTGTCCCGGACTTCGTAGTCGAAACTCCACGCACCCCACTGGACATGCTCCGATGCTGTGTCGGCCGAGCCGGGCAGCGGCAGACCGAGGCTGCAGAGCAGTAACCAAGCACTCACCGCGAGGCGTCTCATCCCGTATCCTTTCACCGCCTAACGGGGCGGTTCATCTCCTGCATCCAGCACACGGTCTTCCGTGAGATCGACTTGCGCCCAGTATTTGGGGTCGCCGCCCGGACCGGGGGAGAAGGTGATCCAAATCACCCGATGTCCATACCCGGGGTCGTTTCTGAAGAATCCGCGATCCGGCTGCATCAACAGCCCATGTCCTTGCATCCCTTGCACCTTGCCGGCGAGGCGGCGATCGGCGCGAGCCAACTCGATGCCCCGTTGGACGTCCCGGGGGCCTTCGGGGGGCAGATACCCTTCCGCGCGCGAGGCGTCCAGAACGGTCGAATCTTTCAGTCGCACGTCCACGGCGACGTTATGGCTGTAGCTGAAGTAGGTGAGTCTGGCGAAGCGCGCGGTTGTCCGGCAGCAACCGAACGACACCTTCCCTCTCGGCGGTATGCGGTCCGCGTCGATGAATCCCCATCGTTCACCGAGGAGGGCCACGACTCGAGGATCGGCTTCCGCCGCTTTCCGCAGCGTTACAATGTCCGTCGCTGAGAGCACCGCCTCGTGATTGGGTGAACGAGAGATCCCGGCATCGAGAGCGCTTCCGGCCATTTTGGGTTTGATATGCTCGGGAGATTCATCGGACGAGAATTCCAGGATATGTCTGGTCGGGAGCTGTGCGGGGAGCGGCTTCTTCGGCACGGCGGTTTCCGGATCTTCCGGACCGAAGGGACCGCGTGAGGCGGCATCGAGACTGCAGCCTGTGGCGAGAAGGAGCAGCGTCAACGCGGCGGATGTTCGCATGACCGGTCGAGTTCCCATACCTCTCACACCAATGCCAGCTTGCCGGCCACGCCAAGTGCCAAGCGCGAAATCTGCGCGCCCGCTTTAATGACGGCTGCGCGTTTCTTTCGCGAGGCGGCATCCAACACGGCCTTCTTCATCAAGTCTTTATAGCCGCTGATTTCGTCGGCGCCGAAGGGGACGATTTGGGCCACGGTCTCGTTGTTGAAGGTGTTGGCCAGTTGCAGGTAAAGATTGGAGATCTCTGCGGCATAGATGCCTCGTCGCAGCGGGTCGTTCTTGTAGGTCTCAAACTTCTTCCGCAGGGCGGCGACGGCCTCCAGCAGGGCTGCTTGCCGGACCTTCGTACCGTCCTGGCGGCCGACGCTGAATTCCACCGCGCCCAACTGATCGACCAGCACTTGCGCTTCCTCGCGGGCGTTACCCACGCGATCGGCCAGTTGTTCGATTTCATTGGTGGCGCTTTCGGCGGTTTCCATCAGCTGCTTGATCAGATTGTCGTTGTCTCGGAGGAAAGTGACCACCCCCTCGATGCTGCGGTTCATAGAGCCTCCGTTACTGTCCGTCGTCTTTCTTCAATCGATCGAGGAGTTCCACCAGGTCGGCGGTAAACAGTTGGGCACGATCCAGCCCGCCGATGCGCAGGATTCGTGCGCCGACCACTTCTTCCAGCGCATCATTGACGGTACGCGAGTGATCCAGGATCTCCATGATCTGGCCGGACCGGTTGGGGGCCTGGTCAAGGACGGCCGTGACGAACTCAGGATCGACGGATGCGAAGGCCGTTTGCTTGGCAAATCGATGCACCTGAGCATGCAGCGTCGCCGTCCGTTTCCATGAGTCGTTCAGGGCATTGGCGGTATCGCGCAGACCGCAGAAATCTTCTTCAAATTGATTCCAGACCGCCTTCTCGAGTCCCTGCGCATCGGCCATGTAGATGAGGCTGGTGAGGTAGGCAGCAGCGTAGGCGGCGTCTCCCTTCTTCGTGGTGAGATTCCGGAATGAGGCGAGGGCGAACCGGTGTTTGGTTTCCTGTATTTGGAGCGATTTGAAGCTCTCGTGCAGCGAACTGCGCGCCTGTTCGAGGAACTTGATGCGGGCCTCGGTTTCCTTCTGGAAGAGGTCGATGTTGGTCTGCGCGGCGTCGATCTTGGTGCCTTCCAGTTGAATGAGGTCGCGCACCGAACGGCTGTGGATCGAGTGGCAACCGGTGGCCATGAGGAACAGTATGACGACGGACAGTAGCCTCACGCCTCGCGTGACCATGGAGGGCTCCTTCTTCCGGCCGGCTGTGCGGCGGGTCATCGGCGCACCGTGCGGAGCGCGTCGGCAAGCGACTGGGTGTCGTTCCGGCTGAGGGTGACGTCGATGTCCAGGTACTGCTTGATGATGCCGTTGATCCGGCGTAGTGCTTCGACATTATTCCGGTACTGGTCGAATGCCGTGAGATCGAGGGCCTGCGGGGCCTTGGAATCGGAGGTCACGCGCTGCTCGATCCGCGAGATCAGTTCGGGAATTTGCTGGATGAGATGACTCATGTCCCCGGAGCCGGCGAGAAAAACAGGCTGCCCGTTCCCGCCCTTGCGTTCGGGGAGAGATTTGAGGCGCATGGCATTGATCACAGCCAGGACATCGGGCCCCAGCACCTCGGCATCGTCGTCGGCGAGGGTGGCGTCCGGGATGTCGGTCAGGCGGGGATTGGTCGTGGCCCACTGCAAGGCCAGATCCAGTTTGAGGCGGGTCTGAACATAGCGGAACCACTGTACGTGGCGGCTGTTGATATTGCCGACCAGTTCCCGATACTGCTGCATGAGCCGGTCATTCTCGGTATAGGCCTGATCCTTGGCCACCAGCGCCTGCTTAACCTCCGGCGGGGTGGTGCAGGCGGCGAGCGATGCGAAGGCCAGTATGGAAGCGATGCGCAACATCCTCATCGGGATGCCTCCCCATTATCAACTTACGTCGGATACCCGGAGGGATACGCAAACTACGTACCTGACAAGTATTCGTGCCGTCCCGCACGGAACCGGGGCAGAAGTCGCATATTAAAGGAGAAAGCGTGCCTGTTCCACTGTGAGGCATCGCCGGTGAGGGGAATCAAGCGTACCTATTCAGATACGGGTGTATCGAACCCAATACAGTTTCTGTGAAGTTCTCTCTCGGTATTGGGTTAGCCCGCATCAGTCATGACGGTTCGTCGCGAAATCGCCGAGCCACGTCGCGAGCCCGTCGGACGAAGGCTCGTCGCCGCAGCGGATCGACGATTGCAGCAGAAGCGCTCATGAACACTATGTGCTAGGACGGGGTGAGGGCTTTACGTAGGGCGGCGACGGTGGAAGTATCGAGGCCGGCGGACCGGAGTTCCTCGTCGGTGGCGGCGGCGACTCGTTGGAGGCTCCCGAATTGCTTCAGGAGCCGCTTGCGGCGAATGGTGCCGATGCCGGCGATCTGGTCGAGTTCGGATGACAACAAGGCCTTGCCGCGCAAATTCCGGTGATAGGTCAGGGCGAAGCGATGGGCTTCGTCGCGAATGCGCTGGAGCAGGTGGGTAGCCGGAGAGGTCGGCCGCAGGACGATGGGGTTTTTCCGGCCGGGGAGAAAAATCCGTTCGTCTTTCTCGCCGCGGGCCTTGGCGAGGCCCATGATCGGAATCTGCTCCTGTCCGACCTGTTTCAATCCTTCGAGCGCAGCGCTCAACTGGCCTAACCCGCCATCGATGAGGATCAGGTCAGGACGGGCAAGATCTTCGGTCGCGCCATACCGCCTCATCACGGTTTCCTGCATACTCGCAAAGTCGTTGGCTCCCTCCACCGTCTGAATCCTGAATTTGCGATAGTCGGATTTCTTGGCCTGCCCGTCTTCCCACACGACCAGCGAGGCGACCGACTGATTGCCCATGATGTTCGAGATATCGAACCCTTCGATGCGGCGGGGGATTGCGTCGAGGCGCAGCAGCCGTTTGAGTTCGGCCGTCGCCTGCCGGTCCAGGGCCTCGTTGCGGAGATGATCGGCAATGGCCGCCGCGGCGTTCTCCTCCGCGAGTAGGACCAGTTGATGCTTGGTGCCCCGTTCGGGAGCCAGGAGACGCACGGTGTCGCCGCGTTTCTCGCTCAACCACTGTTCGATCAACGGAGCCTCGTCGAGGGTCGTGGGGACCAACAGTTCCTTGGGCGGTTGCCCTTCTTTGTTGTAGAACTGCTCGATGGCCGAACGGACGAGTTCCTCGTCGCTTGAGTCGGCGGATTGAGGCCAGAAGAAATCCTTACGTCCGATCAACAGGCCTCCGCGCACGAACAGGAGCTGGAGATCCGCCGCAGTGCCCTGACGGGCCAGCCCGATCACATCCTGGTCGGTCGTGCTGATCTGGGTGATGCGCTGCTTTTCCAACGTGCGTTCGACGCTAAACAGGCGATCCCGCAGCCGGGCGGCCTCTTCGAACGCTTCCCGTTCCGCCGCCTGCTCCATGTCCTCGCGCAGGCTGTCCAGTAGCTCCCGGTCCCGCCCTTCGAGAAACTGGCGAACCTGTTTGACGATCTGGTGGTATTCGTCCCGCGACTGGTTGCCGGTGCAGGGGGCCATGCAGCGTTTGATCTCGAACTCGATGCAGGCCCGGTCGGCCCGGCCGTCGATGTCGATTTCGCAGGTGGCCAATGGAAACGCTTTGCGGATCACTTTCAGTGTTTCGCGGAGCGCCCCGGCCGGCGTGTAGGGACCGTAGTAGAGCGCCCCGTCTTTCTGCACCCGCCGGACGATGGAGAGGCGGGGAAAGTTCTCTTTGATCGGCAGACGGAGATAGGGGTACTGTTTGTCGTCACGCAGGACGATGTTGAAGCGCGGGCGGTGGCGCTTAATCAGATTGCTCTCGAGGATCAGCGCTTCCAGCTCGGAGCGGGTGACGATGGTTTCGAGGTCGGCAATCTCGTTGACGAGCAGGGCGGTCTTCGGGGTCTGGTCGCTGCCCTTCTGGAAATAGGAGCGGACGCGGTCCGCCAGCACGGCGGCTTTTCCGACGTAGAGGATCTCCCGCTTTGCATTTCGAAAGAGGTAGCAACCCGGTTGCACGGGCAGGTGATCGAGTTTGGATTGCAGCGCGTCAGTCGTCATAGGTCATCCGTCAGGCGTAAGGATACCAGGACGGGGTCCTGAATTTCCTCACGAGTGACCATGGACGGTTGACGAGAAGTTATTTGAGTCCGCGCACAAACGACGGACTCAGGGCACCTCGGGCGACCTCTGCGACCGGGCCTTTCATTGTGAGGCTGAAGTCCTGGGCGACTTCGATGTTGAGCGTGCCGCCGGGCATCTTGACCGTGACCGGTCCCTTCACCAGTCCGAGGCGGACGGCGGCGCTGGCAGCCGCACAGGACGACGATCCGGAAGCCTGCGTTTCCCCGGCGCCGCGTTCCCAGATCAGAATGAAGATTTCTTTCGGGCCGGTGGGCACCGCGAGTTGGACGTTGGTCCGTTTCGGGAAGAGAGCATGGTTTTCGAGCACAGGCCCCAGGGTGAGGAGGTCCTCTCTCGTCCAGGTCTCACCCGGCTGTTTGAATATCACGCAGTGAGGATTGCCGACGCTGACCCCGGTGAATTGCAACGACCGCCCGGCGGCTTCGATGGGCTGCCGGATCAGCTCATCGACCGTGAGTGTACAAGGAAGGGCGCTCGGTTGAAACGTCGCCCGGCCCATCTCGACCGTGGCGGCAGCGGCGTCGCCGTGGCGATCGAGATGGAGAGCAATGGAGACCAAGCCCCCTTTGGTTTCGACCGTGAAGGCTCGCTTTTTGGTTTTGCCGGTGGCGTGCAGGTAGCGGGCGAAGATGCGCAGGCCATTACCGGATTTTTCCGCCTCGCTGCCGTCCGGATTGTAGATGCGCAGGCCGAAGTCGGCTTTCTTCGAGGGGACCAGCGCCAGGATCCCGTCGCTGCCCAGTCCCCAATGGCGATCGCAGATGCCGCGGATTCTGCCGGGGGTGAGTTTGAACGTCAGGTCCGTGGGATCCATCACCACATAGTCGTTGCCGAGTCCGTGTCCGCGGAAAAACCCGTTCTTCATCTGCGTCTCCTTCTCATCGTTCGTCGCTCGTGAAACGTGAAGCGAGGAGACAATACTTGGACGGATTCGGATTCGTCAATGGGGGCAGGCCGTCGGTGCGGAAGGGGGAATGCGCGCACCGGCCTGTGTCGGACGAGCGACGTTTCCCGAACGACGTGCCTTACACCAGTGCGGTGCCCGGCGGGCGTTCGATGAGTTCCACTTCGTAGCCGTCCGGCGCGTCGATAAAAATGAAGCGACTGCCGGAGGAGGTCTTGGTCGGGCCGTCGGTGATGTTCACCTGCTTGGCTTCCAGTGCCCGGATCGTGTCGTCCAGGTTCTCGACCTGAAAGGCGAGGTGCACCAGATCTTCCTGCACGGTCACCGGTCCGCTCGCGGGAAAACTGCACAGTTCGATAAGTTCTTCACTGTTAGGAACTTTGAGAAACGCGAGGTGGGACCCCCGCGGCGAGACCTTGCGCTCCAGGACCTCCAGCCCCAATATGTGCTGGTAGAAGCGGATCGTCTGATCCATGTCGCTGACCCGCATGCGGGTATGGAGGAGTTTTGTGACTTTCATACGAGGAGCTTATAGCAGATGGCGTATAGCTGATGGCAAGAGAAGAAATGAGAAGTGCTGCTCTGTTCTCTTGCCAGAGGCTCGTAGCCGTTAGCTCTTTCGTGCCGGGCCGGTCGTCTTGCGCAGCAGAATTTCGGCGTAGCCGGGAATGAGAAAGTTCGGCATGGGACCGATTTCCTTATAGCCCTGCTTGCGGTAGAAGGCCCGGGCTCCATCGTTAAAGTCCGACACGCAGGCAAACATATTGTTGGCCCGCGCGAACGTGAGCGATTCGACATGGGACAACAACCGGCCGCCGAGTCCCTGGCCGATCGCCGACGGGGAGATCCCGAGTAGCTCCAGATAATCTCCGAACAGGAATTTCTTGCGCACGATGGCAATGCCCAACACGGTCCCGTCGATTTCCAACACAAACGTCTCTCGCCCGGCGGGCAGCGGTGCAAAGATACGGTTCCAATCGACGGCGGTGAAGCCGAGTCGCTTCCAGGGATCGGAGCCGGTGAGGATCTCGATCACCGGGTCGCGATCGTCCTCCCGCATGTCGCGAATTATGGTGTGGGGGTGGCTGTCGATTGGTTGCATCGTAAGAGGTCCGACACGGTCATCGGGGTCAGGCCTTTGGCCGGCAACAGGGTGGCGGCGAGGGTTTCGCTCACTTCGCGGGTATGTTTGCCCTTGCCGTTGGCGTGCATGACGATCACGCTGCCCGGCTTCATTCGTTTCTGCACACGGGTCACGATCGCTTCTGCCGTCAGCGTCGGGTCGGGATCGCCGGATTCGATATTCCACAGGATAAACTTCAGGCCCAGGGCTTTCACGGCTTCGACCGTTTGGTCGTTATATTCTCCATAGGGCGGCCGGAACAGGGCGGCAGGGCGACCGTATTTGGTCTTGAGCAGGCGCACCGGCCCCATAATTTCCTGTTGCTGTTCCTCGACCTCGTGCATCGGTAAATGGGCATGTACCTCGCCGTGGGTGCCGATTTCGAAAAACGGCACGGCAAGCAGCTTCTTGACCTCGGCATCGTGTTTAGCCATCCAGCGGCCGGACATGAAAAACGTCGCCGGCACCTTGTGCTCGATGAGGAAGTCGATCAGCTCCCGGTCGAATCCGGAGGCCGTGCGCACGGGGCAGAGATCATAGGTCAAAGCCACGGCAGGGCATGAAGCCGGGCCTGCCGTGATGACTTGTGCTTCCACAGGAAGGGCCTCCAGGGCGAGTGCCATTCCGCAGATCGCCCACAGTCTGATCCAGAACTGCGTGCCACGCATGGGCGCAGTATACCCGAAGGCACGCAGCGGCGATAGTTGACGCTCTGTCCGGGTGGCTGCTACGGTGAAACCATGCAGGGCCCAGACTGGAAAATCGGCCGGATGTTCGGGATTCCCATCCACGTGCACGCCTCGTGGCTCTTAGTCTTTTTCTTTGTGACCTGGTCGTTGGCGACGGGCTATTTGCCCGACGTGCTGCCCGGTCTCACCGAGCCGCGATATTGGGCGATGGGCGGTGTGGCGGCCATCCTTCTGTTTGCATCCGTCCTCCTGCATGAGCTCGGCCATTCCCTGGTGGCCCTTCGGTATCGGATTCCGATCAGTCAGATCACACTGTTTATCTTCGGTGGTGTGGCCCAGATGCGAAAGGAACCGCCGCATCCCCTGGCTGAGTTCTTGATTGCGATTGCCGGTCCGATCGTGAGCTTTCTGCTCGCCGGTCTGTGCATCGGCCTGGTCACGCTGTTGGAGTTCCTTCCGACCGGATCCTCCGTGCACGGGTTGGTCGCGTTGGGGACGCTGCTCGGAATGGTCAACACTCAATTGGGCCTGTTTAATCTGCTCCCTGGTTTTCCGCTGGACGGCGGTCGCGCCTTGCGGGCCGGGTTGTGGGCCTGGAGCAAGGACTATTATCGCGCGACAAGCCAGGCGGCATTGGTCGGATTGTTGTTCGGCGTGAGCTTCGGCCTCTTCGGGGCCTTTCTTCTCGTCGGGGCCCTTTCCGGTACCGTCTCCGGTGCTCTGGCGAGCAGCGGGGGCTGGATCGTGTTGCTGGGGGCGTTCCTGTTCGCCGCCGCGCGAGGGAGCCGGAAGCAGGCCGCTATCCGCGGGTCATTGGCGTCGGTGCCGGTCCGCGAGTTGATGGTCAGCAATGTCGTGGCCATTTCTCCCGACACCACGTTGGAGGAGGCCGTGAACCAGTATTTTCTCCCCTACGGGTATGGAGGATTCCCTGTGGTGCAGGACGGCCGGCTGGTCGGCGTCGTGGGGGTGCGCGATGTGCAGACGGTGAGCAATGGGCTCTGGGCGTTCCGCCGGGTGGCCGATATCATGCAAACCTCCAGCGATGACATGGTGGTGTCGCCGGATCTCTCGGCGATGCAGGCGTTGGAGCAGATGATCGCGACGGGGGCTGAACGGCTCGTGGTCGTTCAAGACGGGCAACTGTTGGGCCTGGTGACGCGCGCCTCCATCGGGCATTTCATTGAGCAGCGACACCCTTCCGGCATGGGATCCTCATCGTAACAGGATCGGGACCCCGTTCAGTCTTGGTCTTCCTTTCTCTCTGATTCTTCCAACGCATCAGACAACTTCTGCCCGATCAGAAGAGGCTTCTGTGCCGTACGACGGCCGTCTGCATTGGCATTCGTGGGTCACGACGGCGCCGAGGAGCACCAGCGCCGAGGAATAGTAGACCCAGAGCATGAGGAGCACCACTTCGAGTAATGAGCCGTAGAGTTGGGTGTAGACGGCGGCATCTTCCAGATAGGTCACGAACAGGGCTTTGGCTGATACCCACAAGAGGCTGAACACCGCCCCTCCGATCGTCGCCTCCCGCCACGTGGGCCGCTGATGAGGAAGAAATCGATAGAGACAGGTGACGGAGGCAAAGGCGAGCAGGAACGGGAGTGAATAGGCGATCAGAAAATCATGGGCGGCGATGGCGACCAGGTTCATGCCGAGGAAGCGAGGCGCATAGGCCGTCAAGAGCTCGATCGCCTGGGTGGCGACGAAGGAGATCAACGTCAAGAAACCCAACATCCAGATCAACGCGACCGCCACCAGCGTGGAAATCAGCGGATGCCGTTTGGCCGCTGTGCCGAACACGGTGTTCATGGCATAGTCCAATTCGTAGAACACGAGTGCGCTGAACCAGCCGAACGCGAGAAACACCGCCCACCGGACCTCTTCCTGTTCCGCCACGCGCCGAATATCCCTGGCCAGTCGTTCCCCCATGCTGGGAAGAAAGCCTTTCAGAAACCCCAGGAGGAATTGATACCCGATCACATCCTGGCTGACGATGAAGCTGATGCCGTAGAGCAGCAGGAAGACCATGGGAAAGAGAGACAGCAAGGAGAAGAAGGCCAGGGAGGCGGCCAAGCTGAGACAGCCTCGCCGTCGAAAGGTGTCGAAGACGTTGGTGAGAAACGACAGTTCAGTCATGCCATCCTGGATGGTGTGGACTCGGTGTGCTGCGACCCATGGCCCGGTCCGGTGCGGAGCGCGGTATGAGGAGGGCCTGCGCGACGTCGTCGCAGGAATGCGGACGCCACCGCATGAGGAACGGTTCGGGATGCTACTTCAAGAGCGGCGCAGCCTGGCTGGCCAACGACCACAGGCCATTGGGGAACAGACCCAGAAGCACCACGCCGGCGAGGGCGCAGGCCAGAACCAGCGACAGGGCCGGAGAGGTTTCCAGCCGTGAATGGGTGGCTATGGAGCCCTCGGCCTCGCGCATATACATGACCATCACGACACGCAGATAGTAGAAGGCTGAAATTGCAGCGAAGATGACCGCCACGATGGCCAGCCATGTCATGCCCCCGTTCACCGCGGCCATAAAAATGTAGAACTTGCCGATAAAGCCTGCGGTCGGGGGAATGCCGGCCAGTGACACCAGAAACACCAGCATGAAAAACGCGGCGAGCGGTTCGCGTTTGGCCAGCCCGGCATAATCCTCGATCTGCTCGCTCTCCTGCCCTTCTTTGCGCAACATGCCGATCAGGGCAAATGCTCCGAGCGTCATGAACGAATAGATGGCGATATACAGCAACACGCTCGCGAACCCGGTCGAGGCTCCTTCGCCGCTGTGACCGCCTGCCACCACGACTCCGATCAGGGCATACCCGGCATGGGCGATGCTGGAATAGGCCAGCATGCGTTTGATGTTGGTCTGGACGATCGCCACGAGATTGCCCAAGGCAAGGGTGGCCAGACAGATCACCGTAAATAGAATCGACCAATCGGCGCTGGCTGCTCCCAGGCCCTCCACGAACACCCGGAGGAAGGCGCCGAAACTGGCGGCTTTCGAGGCGACGGCCATAAAGGCAGTGACGGAAGTCGGCGCACCTTGATAGACGTCCGGGGTCCACATGTGAAAGGGCACCACAGCCATTTTGAATCCGAATCCGACCGCGAGCAGTACCAGCGCCAGGGAGAGGAGCGGGTCTCCGGTGCCATGGGTGGTGATCGCGGCGGCAATGGCGGAGAGGCCTGTGCTGCCGGTCAGGCCGAACAACAGCGAGATGCCGTACAACAAAATCCCGGACGAGAAGGCGCCCAACACGAAATATTTGGCCGATGCTTCCAGTGATCGGGCTTCCGTGCGTTTCAATCCGGCCATCACATAGAGCGAGAGGGACATCAGCTCCGTCCCGAGGTAGATGGTCAGGAGATCGGCGCCGGACACCATCACCATCATTCCGGCCAGTGCGAGCAGGATGAAACCGTAGTACTCGCCGATACTCAGGCGTTCAGCCTTGAGATACGCGAGAGACAGTAACACGGTGAGTCCGGTGACGATGTACAGCAACAATTTCCAGAATGCCGCATAGGCATCGATCACGACCATGCCGCTGAACGCGGACACACGACCCGTCATCTGAGAGGAGGTCAGGCCGATGCACATGGCCAGCGCGCCTAATGTCAGCCAGGCGAGGACGTCCTTCTTGGAGGCTTCGAGGATGGGATCCAGCGCCAGAATGAGGCAGGCCGTCCCGATGACGATGAGTTCCGGAAGGATCGTGAGGAGGTCCTGGAGTGGAAAGGTCATCGTGCTGCTGCCTGTTCAGAGGATGAGGGAGAAAGCATCGCCGCGATCGTGGCCGTCGGCTTGTCTGTTGCGACCGGGGTCTGCTGAGGCTTGACCGCAACGGCCGGAGCCTTGTGGCCGGCCAGGAGCTGCGTCACGCTCGCATGCATGCGGCTCAACAACGGGTTTGGAAAAATGCCCAGTGCGAACACGAGGACGATCAGCGGGACGAGGGTCGCCGTTTCGCGGGCATTCAGATCCAGCAGGTGCGCGCGATGGGCGGCGGCCGGGGTCCCGAAGACCACTCGCTGCATCAGCCAGAGAATGTAGGACGCGGCCAGGATGACCCCCAGTGCGGCCAGGGCCGTCGCAAATTGACTCCAGACGAACGTGCCGGCCAGGACGAGAAATTCGCCGACGAAGCTGTTGGTGCCGGGAAGTCCCAAGGACGACAGGGCGAAAATCATCAGGAAGATGGCATAACGGGGCATCGGCCCGGCCAGGCCCGTATTGTCCTGAATCTGGCGGCTGTGGGTGCGTTCGTAGATAATTCCGACGCACAAGAAGAGTCCCCCGGTGGTGATGCCGTGATTCACCATCTGCATGACCGCCCCTTCGATGCCTTGGATGTTCAGGACAAAGATCCCCAGGGTGACGAATCCCATGTGGCTGACGCTGGAGTAGGCGATGAGTTTCTTGATGTCCGTCTGGGCCAGGGCCATGTAGGCGCCGTAAATGATGGCGATGATCGAGAGCGCGATCATCGGCTTGGTGAAGCTCACGGTGGCATCCGGCAACATCGGCAGGGTGAAACGAAGGAAGCCGTACGTGCCCATTTTCAACAAGACGCTGGCGAGAATCACGCTGCCTGCGGTCGGCGCCTCCACGTGTGCATCGGGCAACCAGGTATGGAACGGGAACATCGGCACCTTCACCGCGAAGGCGGCGAAGAAGGCGAGGAACAACCACATCTGGAGCGAGGCGCCGTAGGTGCCGCGGCTCAACGCCAGGATGTCGAAGGTATGTCCGCCCTGGAAGTACAGGGCGAGGATCGCGACCAGGAGCAGAACGCTGCCGGCCAGGGTGTAGAGGAAAAACTTGATCGCGGCATAGAGGCGGTTGGGACCGCCCCAGACGCCGATGAGCAGATACATCGGGATGAGCATGGCTTCCCAGAACACGTAGAACAGCACGAAGTCCAGGGCGACGAACACTCCCAGCATGGCCGTTTCCATGACCAGCAGCATCGACATGAACAGCTGAACGCGCTTGTCGATCGCCGTCCAGGACACGGTGACGCAAAAGGGCATGAGGAACGTCGTCATCAACACCAGAGGGAAACTGATACCGTCGAGGCCGAGGCTGTATTGCACCGGCGGAGAGGTGATCCAGGAGGCCCGCTCCACGAACTGCATTCCGGCGGTCGAGGAATCAAAGAGCCACCAGAGCGGCAGGGAGAGTACAAAGTCGGCGACGGTCACGCCGAGCGCCAGCCAGCGGGCGGACTCCGCCTTGACCAGCAGGCACAACAGGGCTCCTGCCAACGGCAGGAAGACGATCAGACTCAGCCAGGGAAAGGAGCTCACGAAGTTCTACCCTTTAAGTTTCTCGTGCTACTAGAACAGCAAATAGACCGTTAGGATGACCACGGCGCCCAGCGTCATACCGAGCGCGTAATGCTGCGTCTGTCCGCTCTGTGTCAGGCGGATGAGCCAGCCGCCCCAGGCAATGGCGCGAGCGACTCCGTTGACCGCTCCGTCAATAATCGCGACATCGACATGTTTCCAGAGCCCCTGCGCCGCCGATAGGGTTGGGCGGACCAGCGAGCGGTCGTAGGCTTCATCGATATACCACTTGTGAAGCGACAACTCATAGGCTGCGCGCCACTGCTGCGCGAGCCGGTCCGGCAAGCCGGGATTCAGCACATACAGATAATAGGCCGCGCCGATTCCCGTGAGCCCCATCAACGTGGCGACTGCCATGATCCCGTAGGCGACTGATCCTTCGTGATGCGCGGCTGCCCCGTCCCCATGGAAGACCGGTTCCAGGAACGCTGGAATGCCCAGATACCCGGCAACGATGCTCAGGACAGCCAGTACCAGAAGGGGAGCGGTCATCGTGGTCGAGGGCTCGTGGACATGGCCTGCGTGATGCGGATCGACGCGGGATTTCCCCCAGAAGGTGACAAAGACTAGACGGAAACTATAGAAGGCGGTCAATCCTGCCGTCAGCAGCCCACAGATCGTCAGCACCTGGCCCAAGGGACCGGATGACCAGGAAGAGACCAGCAGGTCGTCCTTGCTGAAGAACCCGGCGGTGAGCGGAAACCCCGCCAGCGCAAGTGACCCCACCAGGAACGTCCAATAGGTGACCGGGAGTGTATCTTTCAGGCCGCCCATGTGACGCATGTCCTGCTCGTGGTGCAAGGCGATGATGACCGACCCGCAACCGAGGAACAGGAGCGCTTTGAAGGCGCCGTGGGTGAGCAGGTGGTACATGCCGGCGCTGTAGGCGCCCAAACCGCAGGCCATCACCATATAGCCGAGCTGGCTCATCGTCGAATAGGCCACCACGCGTTTGATGTCGGTCTGGGTCAGGGCGATGGTGGCGCCCAGCATCATGGTCAGCCCGCCGACCAGCGCCACGACGGTCATGGCTGTGGGAGACAGGTTATAGAGCGGCGAGAGACGCGCGACCATGAAGACGCCGGCGGTGACCATGGTAGCGGCGTGGATCAAGGCCGAGATCGGCGTCGGCCCTTCCATGGCATCGGGGAGCCAGACGTGCAGCGGGACCTGCGCGGATTTCCCCACCGCTCCGGTAAAGAGCAGGAGGCAGATCATGGTCATGACCGAGACATCCCAGCTGCCGCCGAACGGCCCGAGAATATTCGTGGTCTTGGAGGCCAGGTCCTGCGCGTGCGCGAATACCGTGGCGTAATCGAGCGAGCCGAAGGAGTACCAGACGAGGAACAGGCCGAGGATGAAGCCGAAGTCGCCGACGCGATTGACCAGGAACGCCTTTGTGGCGGCGGCGCAGGCGCTCGCCCGGTCGTACCAGTGGCCGATCAGCAGGTAGGAGCAGAGTCCCACCGCCTCCCAGAACACGAACAGTTGCAGCAGATTGTCCGCCATCACCAGCATGAGCATGGAGAAGGTAAACAGGGCGATATAGGCAAAGAAACGGGCGTAGCCCGGTTCGCCATGCATGTAGCCGATCGTATAGATGTGCACCAGCGTGCTGACGGTGGTGACCAGAATCAACATGACGGCGGTGAGGCGATCGATGGAAATCCCGATGTGAATGTCCAGGTTGCCGGAGGTCAACCAGGTGTAGAGGGGCACGTTGATGGCCTGGCCTGTGGCCACGTCATGCAACGCCAGGAGCGAAAGCAGAAACGAGCCCACCATGGCCGGAACCGCTACCAGGTGCGCACGGTCCTTGATCCACTGTTCGCCGATACCGACGATCAGAAAGGCGAACAACGGCAGAAATGGAATCAACGCATAGAGCATGGTCGGCGTAGTCGGTCTAACGTTTCAATAGGTTCAGGTCGTCGACGTAAATGGATGAATGCGACCGGTGCAGGGCAATGATGATGGCCAGGCCCACGGCCACTTCAGCCGCGGCCACGGTCAACGCGAAAAAGACGAACACCTGCCCCGCCACATTGTGAAAGTATTCGGAAAAGGCCACGAAATTGATATTCGTGGCATTCAGCATCAATTCGACCGACAGCAGAATCACGATGATGTTACGCCGGATCAACACGCCTACAACACCGGTGAGAAACACGAACCCGCTCAGGATCAGATAGTAGGATAAGGGTACAGCCATGGGATTACCGGTTGTTACTGCACGGGTTCATTGATGTCTTTCTTCGCCAGGATGATGGCCCCGATCATGGCCACCAGCAGGATCAACGACGCGACCTCGAAGGGGAACAAATAGGTCGAGTACAAGGCTTCCCCGATCATTTCCGTATTGCCTGGTCCTGCGACGGGATCGGCTGCAGCTGCCGGAGCCATCCCGCCGGTCTGCGACTTGATGAACAGCAGGATCACTTCGGTGCACAACATGACCCCGAGCAATCCCGCCACCGGGAGCTGGTTATGGTAGCGCTCCTCCGACTTGATGCTCAGCAGCATGACCACGAAGAGGTAGAGCACCAGGATCGCGCCGGCATAGACGACGATCTGCACCGCTGCCAGGAACTCCGCATGCAGGGTCACGTAGAGCCCCGCCACATGAAAAAACATGATCAGCAGGGACAACGCGCTGTAGACCGGATTTCGCAAGGCGACCACCAGCAGAGAGGTGGCTACGATGACTGCGGCGAAATAGAAGAAGAAAATGTGGTCCATGCGTCCGTCGTCTCTTCCGAATCAGCTGAAGGTCCTTCCCCCTTGTTGCCCTTGCGCCCTGCCCGGTGGCAGCCTGTTCCGCCTCGGTCGTCTCGGTGTGGGGGGCCAGCACGGAGGACGAGGCGGGTGGCCTAGTTCTCCTTTTGCGGGAGATGCTTGAAGGTGACGTTGAAAAACGCCACGTTCGGATGCTGCAGCTCGAGGCGTTTTTCCCGGACGGGAAACGAACGGTCGCCGATGGCAAGCAGTTGTTGCTTGTTGAGATGCAGCTGGCGCTTATCGTAGACGGCCCATTCAAACTCGCGAGTCATGCCCAGGGCATCCACGGGACAGGCGTCGACGCAGAGGCCGCAGAACAGACAGCGCGTCATATCCATGTAGTATTCCTTCGAATACCGTTTGGTCGGTTCCCCGGGGACTTCGCCGCTGACGACCCGGATGACCCGCGAGGGACAGGCCGCTTCGCACAGGTCGCAGCCCACGCATTTTTCCGTCCCGTCGTCATACCGCAGCAGGGCCAGCATACCCCGGTAGTTGTCGGGCAGCAGCCGCTTCTCATGCGGGTATTGGAGCGTAATCGGTTTGTAGTTGAGCAGATGCGTCAGTGTCGCCTTCATGCCCACCAGGAGCTCATAGAAGGTCAGCGTCTTCAGCCAGTCGCTGAACGACGGTTTCCGCTTGGGTTGCGTTGTGACGGCGACGTTCATTTCGCTCCGTTACCGCGGGAAGAAATAGGTGGCAATGGCCGTCAGGACGATATTGCCCAGCGCGATCGGGAGCATCACTTTCCAGCCGAAGCGCATCAATTGGTCATACCGCAGGCGGGGCAGCGTCGCCCGCAGCCAGAAGAACAGGAATAGGAAGAAGTAGACCTTCGCGGCAAACCACACGACATTTTCAATCCAGGCCAGGCTGTCCAGCCCGAGGTGTCCCAGGATGGTGCCCGGGTAGGGCGCGTTCCATCCACCGAGGAAGAGCGCCGCCGCGACGCAGGACACCAGGATCATGTTGGCGTATTCCGCGATGAAGAAGAAGGCGAAGCGCATGCCGCTGTATTCGGTGAAAAATCCCGCGACGAGTTCGCTCTCCGCCTCCGGCAGGTCGAACGGCACCCGGTTCGTTTCAGCGACCGCTGAAATGACGTAGACCACGAAGGCGAAAATCTGCGGGAAGGGCATGGCGATGACGAACCAGTTCCAGAACCCGCCGGCCTGCGCTTCCGTGATCTTCACCAGGCTGAGCGAGCCGGACAGGAGAATGACTCCGACGATCGCCAGGCCAACGCACAATTCGTAGCTGATCACCTGCGCGGCAGAGCGGAGTCCGCCGAGGAGGGAGTATTTACTGTTCGAGGACCAGCCACCCAGAATGATGCCGTACGCGCCGATCGAGGCAAAGGCCAGGATGTACAGAATGCCGATGTTGATGTCGCTGATCACGAACGGCTTGATCTGCATCCCGAACAGTTCGATGGTCATGCTCGGGCCGAAGGGAATGACCGCAAACCCGATCATGGCCGGCACCAGGGCCAGGATCGGGGCAAGGGTAAACAGGAACTTATTAGCTCCCGCCGGGATGATGTCTTCTTTGAAGAACAGTTTGAGTCCGTCGGCGATCGGTTGCAGCACCCCGTAGGGGCCGACTTCCATCGGGCCCATGCGATCCTGCATCCAGCCGAGGACTTTCCGTTCTGCGAGGGTGAGGACCATGACGGTCAGCATCACCACTCCCATTACCGCGGCGATTTGAGCTAACGACACCGCCAGTCGTAATCCGATTTCCATAACAGCAATACTCCTCGTCCCGTCCTACGAGACCTTCGCGAGAGACACGTGCGCGAGCTTAAAATAGGGGATTTGAGTCCGGGGATCAATCGTCCATTCAGCGAGCTGTTTGGCCTCGCCGTCGAAATGCTCGGGGAACCACAACAGGCCGGCCGGCACCCGTTCGCGAATCTTCACCGGTGTGGTGATGGCGCCGCGTGAGTTCGAGACCTTCACCTGCCCGCCGTCCGCCAGCCCTAACCTGGCGGCATCCGCCGGATTAATGGAGAGGAACCCTTCCTGCTGCAATTGGAGGAGTCCTTTGGAGCGTGTGGACAGTTTCCCGGAGTGAAACAGTGTTTGCACGAACATCAGGGTAAACGGGCTGTCGCCGGTCTGTCTGGGCTGGCTCACGGCATACCGTGTCGCCGCATCGCCTGCAAAGCCTTCTGTCAGGTAACGGCTCAGGATCGCCTGATCCAGTTTGGGTGGTGTCGGAGTCGGTCCTAACAGGCCATACCCGGGGATGACCGTCCGAATCTCTTTCAGGATCTCCCGCGCATCGCCATATTCAAGCGGTGAGCCCATCAGAACAGAGAGTGCCGAGAACATTTCCCAGTCCGGGCGGCTGTCGCCCACGGGATTGATCGCTTGTCGAACCCCCTGAACATGGCCTTCGGAATTTGTGAAGGTGCCGTCCTTTTCCATATAAGAACAGGCGGGGAGCACCACATGGGCCATCGCCGCCGTCTCGGTGAGGAACAGTTCCTGACAGACCAACAGGTCCAGCTTTCCGAGGGCTTCCTTGGCCTGGGCCGCGGCAGGCAGGGTGCCGACCGGGTTTTCTCCGACCACGAACAGGGCCTTGAGCGCGCCCTTGTTGGCGGCGGCAAGCATCTCGGTGAGCGAGGCACCCGGAGTGCGCGGCAATTCTTCTCGCCACACTGTCGCGATGCGATCGCGGACCGGCTGGTCGTTAAGCGGAGCGGGCCCGGGAATAAATTCGGCAACTGCACCCATCTCCACGGCACCTTGATCATTGTTTTCTTCGGCGAGCGGGCCGAGTCCGCAGCCGGGCTTGTCGAGTTTTCCGAGCAAAATCAGCAGATCCAGGAGATTCGTGACCGTCGCGTCTCCGCCCGGATGGCGTAGCACACCGTTGCCGACCAGGATGACGAGCCGGTTGGCTCCAGCCAGGATTTTCGCAGTCTCCGTCCACTGTGTGCGGGTCTGACCGGTAGCGGCCTCCAGGTTTTCCCATGAGATGCCCTGTAGGGCGGAGGTCAGCCGCTGCACGAAGGCCGGTGCCTGCTGCGCGAGGGTGGCATCGACCAGATTCCCTTCGATGACGGCCTTGATGAGGCCTAACACGGTATTGCCGAATTGCGCGGGATGCGTCGGGAAGTGCTGCAGGGCCAGATTCGTGATGTTGCTCAGGGTATCGATGGCCGGCTGCAAGGCTTCCATCGTAATGAGACCGGCCTGCCGTTTCTTGACGGCTTCCTTCACCTTGAGGCCGGTGATCGGGCTGGTTTCGGTGATGTTCGTGCCGACCAGGAGCAATGCGTTTGCGGCGACGATGTCTTCAAACGTGATGGTCCAGCGATGGGTTCCCTGCACGCGTCGGAGCGCCTGCACTCCATTGAGGTGCCCATACCGCGCGCTGCTGTCGATCCGGTTGGTGCCGATCACCTGGCGCATGAACTTTTGGAACACGTAGAGGTCTTCGTTGGTGCAACGGGAGCTGATGAGTCCGCCGAACGCATCCGCGCCGTGCGCCAGCTTCAGGCGGAGCGCCTGTTCGGCGACATATTCCAGCGCGTCTTCCCAGGTGGCTTCGACCAACCTGCCTTCGCGGCGGATCAGCGGATGGGTGAGGCGGTCGGCGTGGCTGCTGGCATGGAAGCCGAAGAAGCCCCGGGCACAGAGGTCGCCGTTATTCCGTCCGGCTCCGTGTGCGGAATTCACCTCGATCAGTTCATTGCCCTTGGTCTGCACAGTGATCCGGCAGCCATCGCCGCAGAAGGTGCAGATCGTGTCGGCCCGCTTGAGCATCCAGGGCCGATACTCATACATGGAGAGCCGGCTCGTAATGGCGCCGACCGGACAGATCTGAATACAGCCGCCGCAGAATTCGCAATCGAGCTCATGCGGACCGAAGTGTTTGATCTCGGTCATGGTGCCGCGCCCCACCGGAGCTAGCGCCTTCACGTCCATGATTTCATCGCAATACCGGACGCAGCGCAAACACTGCACGCAGCGGTTCATTTGCGTTTCGATGAGGGGGCTGAAGTACTCTTTCTGGAAGATGCGTTTGGTTTCGGTAAACCGGCTGGTCGTCGGAGTGTATTGATGCGAGAAATCCTGGAGGTCGCATTTCCCGCCCTGGTCGCAGACCGGACAATCCAGTGGATGGTTAGCCAGGATGAATTCCAGAACCGACTTGTGGGCGTCGTCCACCGTGGTGGTGGCGGTGCGCACGGCCATGCCTTCGGCGACCGGCGTGCTGCAGGCGGTCTGGAGCTTCGGCATCTTCTCGACTTCGACCAAACACATCCGGCAATTCGCGTCCGGTTTCAGCTTGGGGTGGTAACAAAAATGCGGAATCATCACCCCGACGCGTCGCGCGGCTTCGATCACCAGGGTTCCCTTGGGAACCGCGACCGTGGTGCCGTCGATGGTGAGCCGGACTGTTTCTGGTTTTTGATCAGGCATACTGGCCGTCATTCGTGAAACGTGAAACGTGAAACGCCGTGAACGGTGGGAAGCCGTCGCCCGCCTCGTTGTCAATATTCTCGAACGACGAGAGACGCTTCGCGAGATACGTCAATGTTTGGCTCCCGCCGGTTCCGGCCGTATTAAGTTTGCCGCCTCGGCCGCGTGGATCATGGCGACATACTCATGCCGCCAATGTTTGAGCGTGCTCAGGATCGGCGACACCTCGGCATCGCCGAAGGCGCAGACCGTTCGACCGGCAATGTTTTTACACAGGTCGGTCAGGGTTTCAAGGTCCGACATCTGGCCCCGCTTGTTGACGATCCGGCGCATGATCTGCACGAGCCAGGAGCTGCCTTCGCGGCAGGGACTGCACTTGCCGCAGGACTCGTGATAGAAAAACTCCATCAGCCGCAGGGCAGCCCACACCATGTCGGTGCCTTCTTCCATGACCGTCACACCGCCCGACCCCAGCATGGACCCGGCCAATGCGACGGATTCGAAATCCAGCTTCACGTCGAGGTGATCGGGCGTCAGAAAGGGCGCGGAGGCGCCTCCGGGAATGAAGGCCTTCAATTTCTTGTCCGACCGCATCCCGCCGGCCTGTTCGTAGATCAGTTCGCGAAAGGTGATGCCCATGGGCACTTCGTAATTGCCGGGCCTCGCGACATGCCCGCTGACGCAGAAGACTCTGGTGCCGGTGCTCTTCGGGGGTGATCCGATCGAGGCAAACCATTCGGCGCCGCGATTCAGAATGTGCGGTAGATTAGCCAGGGTTTCCACATTGTTCACGACGGTCGGTTTGTTGTAGAGCCCGTGCGTGGCGGGGAACGGCGGCTTGACGCGCGGAAGGCCGCGCTTGCCTTCGAGCGATTCCAGGAGCGCCGTTTCTTCACCGCAAATATACGCGCCGGCTCCCCGATGCACCCAGATGTCGATCGTGGTGTTCGAGCCGAAAATATTCTTGCCGACATATCCGGCGGCGCGCGCCTCGTTGATGGCCTGTTCGAGAATCTTGGCCCCCAGGACGAATTCCCCGCGAATATAGATGTAGGAGCTGGCCGCGCCGATGGCGTAGCAGGCGAGCAACATGCCTTCGAGCAATTGGTGCGGGTCACGTTCGATGAGCTGCCGATCTTTAAAGGTGCCCGGTTCGCTTTCATCGGCGTTGCAGCAGAGGTAACGCGGGCCCTGGTAGTCCTTGGGCAGGAATCCCCATTTGACTCCGGTCGGGAAACCGGCGCCGCCGCGCCCGCGCAAGCCGGACTTCATCACCACCGCGGTTACTTCCGCAGGGGTGATCTTGCCCAGCACCTTCCGGATGGCCTGGTAACCGCCGGCGCGTTCATACTCCGCCAGCGAACCCGCATAGCCGGGTTGCAGCATGTTCTTCAGCAGAATGGGTTCGTACTTCGACATAGCTTCAGCGGGAAACGAAAAAAGTGAAAGGTGAAAGGTTGAGGCCCGGTATAGTGTTGCGTCGTCTCACGTTTTACGCCTCACGTTTCACGGTATTCGCCGGTTCCGGCCACATGAAGGGGCCGGTCTTCAGCGAACAGGTGCCGGTCTGCCGCAAGTCGGCCAGAATGCGATCCAGCTTCTCTTCCGTCAGCCGCTCGTAATAGTCGTCGTTCACCTGCATCATCGGGCCGGTTCCGCATGCCGCCAGACATTCCACGATACTCAAGGTGAAGAGTTTGTCCGGGGTCGTTTCGCCCGGCTTGATGCCGAGTTTTGCGCTGATCCAGCCGATGACCGTATCCGAGCCGACCAGCGCGCACATGAGCGACTTGCAGACCTGCAGGTGGAATTTCCCCACCGGCTTCAGATTCAGCATCGTATAAAACGTGGCCGTCTCGTACACCTGCGGTGGAGTCAGCCTCAAGATCCCGGCGATTTCCTGCATCGCCGCCTCGGTGACGTAGCCCTGTTCCCGCTGCGCCATGTACAGCAGAGGCAGCAATGCCGACCGTTTCACCGGATAACGAGCCAGGATGTCGTCTATTTCGTTTTTGTATTTATCCTTCAACATATCTTTTCTACCCAAGGAGCGAGCCATGGTGTTCCAACGTGCGCGCGTCCAACGAGGCCTTCTGAGGCGCGCGTTGCGCGAGCACAGCGAACATCTGGTTTGCGACTCTCATCTATCACATTCTCCCATCACGATGTCGTAGGTTCCGAAGATGGTGATGATGTCCGAGATCAGGTAGCCGCGGGCCATGTGGTCGAATGCGCCCATGTGAATGAACGAGGGGGCGCGAATCTTCAACCGGTAAGGCCGCGGGCTTCCGTCGCTGACGAGAAAGAACCCGAGCTCTCCTTTGGGCGCTTCGGTGCCGCAATAGGTTTCGCCTTTGGGCGGCTTGAACCCCTGCGTGAAAATAATAAAGTGGTGAATCAGGCTCTCCATGTCGCGCATGACCTTCGCCTTGGGCGGGGGAATCACATGCGGCACGTCCGCCATGATCGGTCCCTCCGGCATCTGGTCGAGGCATTGGGCGATGATCCGCGCGCTCTGCCGCATTTCCTCCATGCGTACCCAGTAGCGATCGTAGGTGTCGCCGCGTTTGCCGACCGGCACTTCCCATTCCACCTTGTCGTACACACCGTAGGGCTCGTATTTGCGCACATCGTAGTCGACGCCCGATCCTCGGAGCGTCGGCCCGGTGAGCCCGAAATTGATCGCATCTTCCGCGGAAATCACGGCGATGTCTTTGGTCCGCCCGACCCAGATCCGGTTGGACATGAGCAGTTGGTTGTATTCATTGACCTTCTCGGGAAAGGTCTGCAGGAACGCTTTCAGTCGGACCACGAGATCCGGGGTAAAATCGCTGTCTACCCCGCCGATGCGATAGTAATTCAACGTGAGCCGCGCGCCGCAGAGCTTTTCGAACATGTCCAAGAGCACTTCGCGTTCGCGAAACGTCCAGAAGAAGACGGTCATGGCGCCGATGTCGAGGGCCTGGGTGCCGAGCCAGAAGAGGTGGCCGATGATGCGCTGCATCTCGGCGACGATGGTGCGGACGTATTCCGCCCGTTCCGGCACGGTGATGTCGAGCAGCTTCTCCACGGCGCGGACGTAGGCATAGTTGTTCGTCATCGCGCAGACATAATCGAGCCGGTCGGTATGCGGGATGACCTGCATGTAGTGGAGGCCTTCCGCCAGCTTTTCGACGCCGCGATGTAAATAACCGAGGTCCGGCGTGGCCTTCACGATCCGTTCACCGTCCAGTTCCAGCACCACTCTGAGCACGCCGTGGGTACTGGGGTGTTGCGGGCCCATGTTCAGCAGCAATTCTTCACGGCGACGTGTGCCGCCCTGGTGTTCGGCGACGAGGTAGGCCTGCTTCTCCCGTTCCGGAACTTCCCCTTCTGTTTGTTCTTCAGGAGCTTCGTCCAGGCGAGGAATGAACGGGAACGAGCTGCGCCAGCCGCGTCCTTCAGCCGGGAAATCCTTCCGCAGGGGATGGCCCTCTTCGTAATCCTCCGGCAGAAGAATGCGCCGAAGATCGGGATGGCCGACGAAGGTGATGCCCATCAGGTCGTAGACCTCACGCTCCATGAACTCGGCGCCCTTCCAGATGCCGGTCACCGAGGCGATCTGCGGCGCGTCTTCGGTGACGCGCGCCTTTAAGCGGATGCGCCGGCGATGAGCCAGTGAGAGGAGCTGATAGACCACCTCAAACCGTTCCGGGTCGTTGGGGTAGTCCACCGAACAGATGTCGGTGATATGGTCGAAGGACGCCTCCGGCGTGTCGTGCAGCCACCGCGCGACATCGACGATTCGAGCGGCGGCCACGCGGGCCGTGATCTCGTTTCGGGCGGTATCCACCTCCACGCCGCGGACGGCGTCGGGAAAGGTGGTCATGAGTCGTTCAAGCAGCGGTTGCATGTGCCTCGGCACGTACGGTTCGGTGTCGATTTACTTGACGAAGATCTTTTCGCGCTGAATCTTTTCCTGCAATTTCAACAACCCGTCCAGCAGCGCTTCAGGACGCGGCGGACAGCCGGCGATATACACATCGACCGGTACGATCTGGTCTACCCCCTGCACGACGGCGTAACTATTGTAGTGATTGCCGGAGGTCGCGCAGGAGCCCATGGAAATCACATACCGGGGTTCGGCCATCTGATCGTAGATGCGGCGGATGACCGGGGCCATCTTGCGCGACACCGTGCCGGCTACGATCATCAAGTCGGACTGGCGCGGCGACGCACGGAACACGCCGGCGCCGAAGCGATCGATGTCGTAGCGCGACGACACGCTGGCGATCATTTCGATGGCGCAACAGGCCAGCCCGAACGTCATCGGCCATAACGACGATTTCCGCGCCCATCCGACGAAGGCGTCCAGATTCGTCGTCAGAATATTTGCATCCAGTTGCCGCTCTAAAAAGCTCATATATGACCTTGCGAAACGTAAAAGGTGAAACGTGAAAGGAAGGACGGCAGAGCATTGTCCGCACTATGCACGTTTAACTTCTCTCGTTTTACGGCCGTTAGTCCCATTCGAGCGCTCCCTTTTTCCAGGCGTACCAGAACCCGACGATCAGAATGGCGATAAACACGACCATTTCGACGAGCCCCACCAGCCCCAACTTCTTGAACGCCACGGCCCAGGGAAACATGAAGACGATTTCGATATCGAAGATCACGAACAGCATCGCAATGATGTAATACCGGATCGGGAACTGCACACGGGCGTCGGAGAACAAGGGGCTGCCGCTCTCGTACGGCGCGAGTTTGGCGCGATAGGGACGGCTCGGACGAACGATGCGTCCCAGGAGAATCTGGACGGCGCCGAACGCAAACGCGATCACGATAAAAATCAGGATCGGGATGTAGTTCAGCGGTGCGGCTTCGCTACCCATGGTTCATCCGTGAGTCGTGAAAGGCGAAACGTAAAACGACGGTTGCCACGATCATGCCCATCCCTGTTCCTGTCATGCAGCCGAGCGCGCCGTCAAAATCGATCCGAAGAACGGCTGGAATTTCAGTCCGTCCAATTCGGGCTTGGCCATGCCCTTGTGCTGTATCAGCACTTTGAATGTGCGACCCATGCCGTCCGGTCGCAGCAGGTGTATCGCCGCGTAAAACTCAGGCGATTCCGGCTGGAGCGATTCCAGCAATTGTTCGGCGCCCAAACCGATCAAGAAACTCATCTGGTTCGTAAATCCGGTGACGTCCAATCCGGCCTGTTGTCCCGTTTGCGCCAGGGCGGTGAAGTCCACGTGGGCGGTCATGTCCTGCTCTCCCACCCGGTCGTACGCATCCTCGGAGGTGGTCTGGTGGTAGTAGCAGAGGAACGTGCCGTTCTTGCGGTCCGGGCCATAGAGGTCTTCGGCGGTGTGGCCGTAGTCGATCGTCAGCACGGCGCCGCGCGCCATCACCTGCGCCACCTGCGTCATCCAGTGGACTGCGTCGAGATTGATTTCCGCCCGATAGCCGTCCGGTAAGCTGATCCCGCCCTCTCGCAGGTAGGCGGCAAGTGCATTGGAGAGGGGGCGGTAGACTTCGCTGAATCGATCGTCGCGCGAGTCGACATAGATTTCCTGCGGCCGGCCGTCCACCACCACGAGGCGATGAACAGGAAAGGCATCGACGAGCTCATTCGAAAAAAAGAGTCCGGTGACGCTGTTCGGCGGCAGATCGTCCAGACGGTCGAGCCAGGCCACGCGCCCGGCCTGTCCCACCCAGGGAGCCAGATTGTGTTGCTGCTGGGTGCGCATCGCGGCGCTGCGCTCGATCAGGATGTACCGAAGACGTTCGCCGAGGTTCTCGGGCGCGTTCCGGCAAGCGGCCAGGAAATCCCGCGCCAACAGTCCCTTGCCCGCTCCCATCTCCACCACGGTGAAGGGGTCCGGATGCCCGAGCAGAGCATCGAGCTGTTGCGCCTGTCTGGCTAATGCCTGGCCGAGGATCGGATGCACGTCGGCACTCGTATAAAAATCGCCCGACCATCCGATGCGTTCCTTGGCGGGATCGTCGACGGGCCGAACATAGTAGCCGTACTGCGGATGATACAGGGCGAGGTCCATGAAGCGGGCGAACGGAATCGGACCAGTGGCTGCGATTTCAGCCCTGATTTCCGCCAGGAGTTGTGGATGCCCAGTGCTCAAAGTGACACCACCCTTGTCGGTAGTCGCCTCCCGTTTCACGCGCCATCGCTGGAAACAGCACTTCTACCGGATTCTCTAGGGAAAAGAGGGGGTTAGATTAGCCGCTGCCTCAACGGCAAGTCAAGGCGAAAAGACCCGATCCGGCAGGAGAATCTCGATGTTCGGCGGAGTGTTTGCTCGATATGCCGTGAGTGGAAGGAGATGGTCTGTCCCCTGCTACGCCCCGTGGCACTTCTTGAATTTTTTCCCGCTCCCGCAGGGGCAGGGATCGTTGCGACCGGTCTTGTCCGCCTGGCTCTGGACCGTTTGCGTGACTGGTTCGTCGCTGCGATTGAGCACCATGCGCGGCGGCGGGGTCGGCTCGGGTGCGGGAGGGGGCGGTTGCTCGCCCCGCACGGCCTGGACGCGGAACATCCGCTCAAGCACATCCGACTTGATCCGGTCCATCATGGACGAGAACATGTCGAATCCTTCGCGCTTGTACTCGATCAGCGGGTCCTTCTGCCCATACCCGCGCAGGCCGATGCCGTCCCGTAGATGGTCCATCCCCAGCAAGTGATCTTTCCAGTGGTGGTCGATCACCTGGAGCAGCAGCATCTTTTCAAGATACCGCATCAGCTCGGAGCCGAGTTCCTGTTCTTTGTGGTCGTAGGCTTTCCGGACCTGGTTCTGAATGTCCTCGATCAGCGCATCCCGGCCGACGTCTTTGAAATGATCGGCGACGCTGCCCTTGCCTTGTGTGATGTCGAGAGCGAACTGGCCCTGCAGGGCCTCCCCGAGGCCGTTGAAGTCCCATTCTTCCTGGTATTGATCGGCCGGGCAGTAGGTCTCCACGAAGTTGTTCACGATGTCCCGCATCATGTCGTGAATGTCCTGCTGGATGTGTTCACCGGCCAGCACGGCATGGCGGTGCTGATAGATCACTTCCCGCTGCTTGTTCATCACGTCGTCGTATTCGAGGAGCTGTTTGCGGATTTCGAAGTTATGCGCCTCGACTTTTTTCTGCGCGTTGGCGATCGCTCTGGTGACCATTCCGTGTTCGATCGGCACGCCTTCTTCCATGCCGAGCTTGAGCATCAGCTGGGACACGCGCTCGGAGGCGAAAATGCGCATCAGATCGTCTTCGAGCGACAGATAGAAGCGCGAGGAGCCGGGATCGCCCTGACGGCCGGCCCGGCCGCGAAGCTGGTTGTCGATGCGGCGGCTTTCGTGCCGCTCGGTGCCGAGGATGTGCAGGCCGCCGGCGACGACCACTTCCTGCTTGTCCTTTTCGCAATCGGCCTTGATTTCGCTGTAAATTTCCTGTTTGCGCTCGTCCGTCAGGTTTTCGTCCTGGTACAGGATGCGTTTGAACAGGAAGTCGGCGTTGCCGCCCAGGAGAATGTCGGTGCCGCGGCCCGCCATGTTGGTGGCGATGGTGACGGCGCCCTTGCGTCCCGCTTGCGCGATGATCTCCGCTTCTTTCTCGTGGAATTTGGCGTTCAGGACATTGTGCTTCACGCCGTTTCGACTCAGGTAGCCCGATAGCCGCTCGGATTTTTCAATGGAGACGGTGCCGACCAGGACCGGCTGCCCACGCTGGTTGCAGTCCTTGATTTCCTCGACGATCGCCGTGAACTTTTCTTTTTCCGTGCGGAAGACGACGTCGGCGTAATCCTTGCGGACCATGGACCGGTTGGTCGGCACGACGTTGACATCCAGATTGTAGATCTTGGCGAACTCTCCGGCTTCCGTATCGGCCGTACCCGTCATGCCGGCCAGCTTCTTGTACATGCGGAAGTAGTTCTGGAACGTGACGGAGGCCAGGGTTTGGTTCTCGTTGGCGATCTTGACGCCTTCTTTGGCTTCCACGGCCTGGTGTAACCCGTCGCTCCACCGGCGGCCCGGCATCAACCGGCCGGTAAACTCATCGACAATGATGACTTCGCCGTCCTTGACCACATAATCGACATCGCGCTTATAGAGCGAATAGGCCTGGAGCGCCTTGACGACGTGGTGGACCAGGTCCATGTGCTGCAGGTCGTAGAGATTGTCCACGCCCAGCAGTTTCTCCACACGGACGTTGCCCTCTTCCGTGAGCGAGGCGGTTTTAGTCTTCTCTTCGATCGTATAGTCGTGCTCCGCCTTGAGCTGCGGGATGATCGAATTGATGCGATAGTACAGATCGGTCGTTTGATCGGTGGGACCGGAGATGATCAATGGCGTGCGCGCTTCGTCGATCAGAATGCTGTCCACTTCGTCCACGATGGCGAAGTTCAGCGGCCGCTGGACGCATTGGCTCAAATCGCTGACGATCAGGTTGTCGCGCAGGTAATCGAACCCGTATTCGTTGTTGGTGCCGTAAGTGATCTCGGCGCGATAGGCCTCATGCCTGGTGCAGGGCCGCAGGTGCTGCAGGCGCTTGTCCGACGCTTCATAGGTCGGATCATACAAAAAGGACGCATCGTGCTGGATGATGCCGACGGAGAGGCCGAGCGCGTGATAGAGCTGTGCCATCCATTGGGCGTCGCGTTTGGCCAGGTAATCGTTGACGGTGACCAGGTGGGCGCCTTTGCCTTCCAGCGCATTGAGATAGAGCGGGAGGGTAGCGACCAGAGTTTTCCCCTCACCGGTCTTCATTTCGGCGATCCGGCCTTTATTCAGAATCATGCCGCCGATGAGCTGCACGTCGAAATGCCGCATATTCAAGCGGCGGCGGGACATCTCCCGGCACACGGCGAACGCTTCGGGCAGAATATCTTCCAGCGTTTCTCCGTCTTCGAGACGCTTCTTGAACTCTTGCGTCTTCTCGGCCAATGCCTGGTCGGACAAGGGCGTGAGGCTGGATTCGAGTCCGTTGATACGCTCGACGATCGGGCGCAACGCTTTGATCTCGCGGTCGTTTTTGCTTCCGAAAATGATGTTCAGGACTTGGGTCAACATGCAGACGTACCTTTATTCACATGAACCTTCTCACGGGCGAGACTCACCCTTTGAGCATGGGCTCGGCGGCGGAGTATACAGGAATCCATAGGGGAATCCTACCCAAACAGCGCCGGAGGTCTCAACTGCCTTGCAATGAACGGAGCCGACGGTGCTCCTCTCGTTGCTTTCGCATGCGCTGCGATCTATAGTGGGGCTCACCGCTTCGCCGGCTGTTTAGGCGAAGGTCACCCACGGATTCCACTGCGGACTTCGATGCGGCAAGGGGCCATCTTCTCTCTCAGTCTCATCACGAGCGTTCCGCTCTTCTACCTGGTTGTTTTCGTATCACCCGTCGAAGTATCGGCCGCTTCATCCGCGTCGTCCGACTCAGCGCGGCGCAGTTACGAGCGGGGCGTCACGTTGTTTCGTGAAGGCAATGCCGACGGCGCGATCGAGGCATTGAAGAAAGCCTTGGCACAGAATCCCAAGCTGGCCGAGGCCTACCATGTGTTGGGGCTGGTGTATTTTCAGAGTAAGCGCAACCCCGACGAGGCGATTCAGGCCTACAAGCAGTCGCTGAAATTGGGGCCGGCTTCCGCGGAGATTCTGAACGATCTCGCCGATGTGTATCTGGCGCAAGGACGCGGCAGCGACGCGGAGGGGGTGTTGCGGCAGGCGCTGGATATCGCACCCGGAAATGAAGAAGCCCATCTGGATCTGGCGCGCCTCTATGAAGCACGGCATGATCGTGCGAATGCCTTGAAGATGTATCAGTCCCTCCTGCGGGTGCGTCCGGACCATGCCGATGCCCTGTATCATTTGGCGAGTCTCTATGACAGTCAGGGAGACCTCAAGCTGGCTCGCGAGTATTTGTCCCGTCTCACTCAGGCGAACCCCGGGCATGCGGATGCCTGGTATCTCCTCGGGCGACTGGCCGAGCGCGGCAACGACCTCAACGCCGCCGCCGCCGCATTCAAGGAAGCCATTGCGGTCAAGGCCGACCTGGTCGATGCCCATTACAACCTGGGGTTTGTCTATCGGAGTCAGGGCCTGCTGGCCGAGGCGGAGCGGGAATTCCTGGAAGTGATCCGGTATCGTCCCGAATATGCGGAAGCGCACTTGAATCTGGGCATGGTCTACACCAGCTTGAACCGGCTGGAGGAGGCGGAGAAGGAGCACGAACGAGCGGTAGCCCTCAAACCTCAATCGGCGGAGGCTCACTACAACCTCGGGGTCTTTTACGAGCTCCATCGTAAGGACATGGGGCGGGCGCTGGCGCAATACCGGCGCTATCGGGACCTCGGCGGCCGTGACGAGCGGGTCGAGCGCATCATCGGCATGGGCGGACCGTAACCGGCCCCGGCCGAATGGCCCTTGGGGGCTAAAAGTTGCGTTGACGCTCCGTCGGTCAGTTTGTTAGCATGCGGGCCAGATTTTGGGCTTTTTCTTATGCGAAGTTCCCGTTTTAGAAGCATCGTCTGGGTGGTCGCATTCGCCGTCATTGCCTTATTGGCGGTGACGACCGGGAGCGCGGTCGCGCACGAACTTCACCATGCTGCGCATCACGATGCCGGGATGCATGGGTCAGGCATTTGTGCCTGGATGTGTGCGACGGCCGGGGTGCATGTGGTGACCCCTGTTCACTCGACGCACCTGTTCACCGTGGCCGGTGACGCTTCGTTCCGCTCTGACACCGTGCTCTTGCCTCAGTTACTCGCTCCGAGTCGTCCCCGCGCTCCACCCCTGTTTGCCTAATCCAAGTCTCCGTTGTGCCTGTCTCGCTCCGCGACTCACTGTCGCAGGGCCTGAGGAAACAGTTCGGCGAGGTGTCTCGCATGCTGTGGGTGCATTCCTTCTTTCAGATCGTCGGAATACGAGGACACTGTGATGGTCCCTGTGCGTGAGATCGGCGTTGCCGTGTGTGGTGCTGCGACCCTGCTGGCCCTCGTCGGCTTCAGCAGCGGAGCCTCTGCCCGCAATGAATCCCAGTCTGTCACGATGCTTGGGGTGCCGCTTACACTCGTCCAGTCCACGGCGGCGCTTTCCCCCCCCACACTTCGGTTTCAGCGCGACGGCCTCTTGCATGCGGCCTGGATCGAAAAAAACGGAGTGCAGGGGGAGGTGAAGACGGCAGCTATTCCCGCTGATCATCCGGCGATCGCCCAGGTGTCCGTCAATCCGCCGGGTGCCGGGCCGGAAGCCGTGCATCAATCACCGGGTTTCGCCATAGGTGGTGACGGAGAGCAGTTCGTCACCTGGTCCTCTGCCAATAAGACCCCCGGAGCACTATTTGCGTCGGATCTCCGCCTCGCGCGATTGGACGCGGGGGGCATGCCTGTTCAGCCGCCGGTGCAGGTCAATGACGATGGCTTGGCCATCTCGCATACCTTCGAGCATGTGATTGCCGGAAATAATGGCGAGGTCTATGTCGCATGGCTGGATGGACGGAACAAGGACCGGAGCGGGGCGGGCATCATGTTCGCGTGCTCCCAGGGCCATGGCGCCACGGTCGGCAAGAATCTCGTTCTCGACGGGATGGCCTGTCCCTGTTGTCGTCCGATGCTCGCGCAGGCGCCTGATGGGTCGTTGTGGGTCGCCTGGCGCAAGACCTTCGAGGGCAATGTGCGGGACATTGTGGTTGCGCGTTCGACCGACCAGGGCCGGACCTTTTCTCCGCCGACCGTCGTCAGTCGGGACGGATGGGTCTTTGACGCCTGTCCCCATCGGGGCCCCTCGATCGCATTCGATGGCCGGGGACGCCTCTACATCGGGTGGTACACCGAGGGCAAGGACGAACAGCCGCGCCTGTTCATTTCAACATCGGACGATCAGGGCGCGACGTTTTCCGCGCCGGTGGCGCTACACAATGCCACAACCTCTCTGCCGGACAATCTTCACATGGCCGTCCATCCGGATGGCCGGGTCGTGGTGGTGTGGGAGGAAGTGACGGGGGTGCGGAAGCGGGTGGTCATGCGGGTTTCTGACGATCGCGGGCAGACATTCGGCCCGATGCAGACCTTGAGCCGCGGCTCCAAGGCCGAGCATCCGACCGTGGCCATCCACGACAGTGGAACGGTGGCGTTGGGCTGGACCGAACATGCCTTTCCGCATAACAGAGTTATCGTACAACAAGGGCAATTGTCGCGCGTGGTGACACCCTAGCGCGGTCCGATGTGCAATTTTCTAGCAGGTTGTGGAACTACTCAGGGATCGTTCAATAGCCGTAGCCGTCGTTATCTGAAGCGCGACGACCACGATGGAATCATTCGCAGAATGCTCACAAAGGCCGTTCAGCAAGGCCGCAGCAAGCGAAGGGGCGAAGCGTCCTGTTCCCGCACGGTGGGCCTCTGAGCGCTGCGAGAACGAAGCTGGTGGACTTTTTCAGCATTCTGCAGGAGCAAGGGGAGGAGTCATGAGGACGCAGGTGAATCAGCGGGTGGGACGGATGGGGCTGTTCGGGTTGGTGGGATTGGCGCTCATGCTCTGGGCGCCGGGTGTGTTCGCCGCCGATGGAAAGGCGGAGAAGTCCTTCACCATCGCCGTGACCGACCAGCAGGGAGTCGAGACCGAGCTCAAGAACGGCATCTTCTATTGGGAAGAAAAAATGAGTGAGACTTCGTTCGTCCCGCATGAGTTACGGCATCTGCCGGCCAAGCGCGGCACGGCGACGGTCAATATCAAGTTCGATCAGATCAAGCAGATTGAGATCAAGCCCGGGGCCGACAAGACTGCGCCGGCCATGACGGTGACGTTGATCAACGGCAAGAACGGGGAGTTTACGCCCGCCGTCAGCGGCAGCTTTAAGGGTGAGTCGGATTTCGGCCAGGTCGAAGTGCCGATCGGATCCGTATCCAAGGTGATGTTCAAGTAAGGGCGGAGCGAATCGTTTCGAAAGGACGTGTCCCATGGAGAATGTGCTCGTGGCGCAATCGTGGCAACCCAAGCGATCGATGACAGGGTGGGGAGCATCGCTCCTGCTGCACGCCTGTCTCGCGCTCGCCGCATTCGGACTGATGCCGAAGATGGCCATGATCGCGGAGAAGGAGCCGTTCAAGTGGGATGTGGCGCTGGTCGAGGCCCCGCGCGAAGTGGTGCGCCAGGAGGAGCCGGCTCCAGTGCCGCAGGTGCAGCCTCCCGCTCCGACTCCCGTGAAGCCGCGACCCGAGCCGGTGCGTGCTGTGCCACCGCCGCCTCAGCCGGTGCAACGCCAGGTCGAAACCCGGGTGGTGCCGCAGGCGATCCAACGTGAGGTGCAGCCGGTCGTTGAAACGGTTCGTCCTCAGGAGCAGATTCAGCCGACCAGGGAGGTGGTGCAGGTACAGGCCAAGCCCATTGAGCCGCAAGAAATCCAGAAAACGGAACCGTTGATGCAAGCGGCGGTGCCGGCTGAGGTGGTACGGGAAACTGCTGCGGCCGTCGAGCAGACCGTGGTGGAAGCGGCGCCGGTGACGGCGCAGACCTATCAGGCCCAGGCAGTGGTGAGTGCGCCGGCGGTCATGGAGACGAGGCCTGAACCGATCGTCACGGCGAGTGCGCCGGTCGTGCAGGCGGCCCCGGCGGCTGAACCGGCTCCACCAAGTCCGGCACCGGCCGTGGAGGCCGTCGCGTCCGTCAGTGAGCCGGCACCGGCTCCTCCTGCCCCGGCGGAACCGGTCGCTGCCGCCCCTGCGCCGGTGGCCGCAGCGCAGCCGGATCCGGCGACATTACAAGAACATCAAGTCGTGGCGCGCGTGGCGACGCCGAGACCTGCCACCAAAGCCGATTATGGCTGGTTGGCCGAATCGCTGCATCGCCGCATCATCGAACTCCGGCATTATCCCAGCACTGCGCGCTTGAACGGCTGGGAAGGCAAGGTCGTCCTGAAGGTGTCGATTCGCAACGACGGCCAACTCAAAGATGTCGAGGTGGTGAAAAGCTCCGGGCATGAGTCGTTGGATCAGGCGGCGATGGAAGCCGTGCGGCGCGCCTGTCCTCTGCACATGAAGCATGAATTGACCGCGCCGATGGTCGTGCTGCATCTGCCGGTCAGTTACAGCCTGAATCGCTAGGCGGCCTCGTTGGATGACTATTGTGACCATCCGGCGGACCGTGTGGGAAAGAGTGAGTCGCTGATCATGGATCGAGTCAGCAAAGGTCTGCGACCGGCCGGTTTCCCGATTCTTGTCTGTGCGGGGATTCTCGCGGCCTGGTGGATTGCCGCGGGCTGTGCTTGGGCTGGAGACGGGCAGGCCGTCGGTTCCGACTCTGCTCGGGAGCAGAGAATCGAGGAACTTCAGAAGCATCGCGATCGCATTCAGCGGGAATTGAATCAATTGAAGCAGCAGCCGGACGGGGTCAGCCGCTCGTCGGTGCCGAGGACCGAACTGAGCGACCAACCCACCCGGACGCTGAAAGAATCCATGGAGTCGGTGCCGGGCGTGATTGTGAGGCCGGGGCAAGGCGGGCGGGACAGCAATCTCTCCATTCGAGGGTTGGGCAAGTGAGCAGCCGCATAAAGGAAGGGGATGCCATGAACAGATTGCGGAACCGGTCGTTCTTGAACCGAACGTGCACAGGCTGGTGGGAGGGCAGCATCGTCCTTGCCGTCTTGATGCTTGTGGGAGTGGCAGGTACGGTGTGGGCCATGGGCTCGCGTCCGCCGGCTGCGGGGATGCCCGCCAGTGAATTCTCGCTGACGGATCTTGACGGCAAGTCGCATAAGCTTGAGCAATACCGGGGCAAGGTCGTGCTTCTCAATTTCTGGGCGACCTGGTGCAAACCCTGCACAACGGAAATGCCCGCGATGCAGACCGTGTACGATGAGCTGCGCGAAAAAGGGTTTGTCGTGTTGGCGGTGAATGAATTGGAGGATGAAGGCAAGGTGCGCGAGCACATCGTGGCCTATAAGCATACCTTCCCTGTGCTCCTCGATCACGAAAACAAAGTGGCCAACCAGTACGGCGTGTTCGGCTTGCCGGTGAGTGTCTTCATCGATCAGAACGGCGTGGTGCGGGAATACATTAAGGGTGGGCTGTTGACTGAGGCCAGAATTCACGACATTGTCGGCCGGATTCAAGCCGCTACGCCTGCCAAAACGGTGGCTCTTCGGTGAGATTGATGACCCGGACCCGTCACCTTGCAGTGAGTCTCCTCCTCGCCTGCTCGTTGCTGGCGCTCCAGGGGCTTGTCTATCCCCACGCGTTGGAACATGTATCACACCATGCCCATCATGGGGCCGACGTCCACAGCACGGTGCTCTGTTCCTGGATGTGTGCGGCAGGGCAAGACCTCGACGCCGTCCAGGGTTTGTTTGAAGTCAATGTTCGGTTGAGCGGCCTGGTCGATCAGGAAGCCACCGATTCGTTACAGACCGAACCTCGTGCCCCGCGGACGTCACGGGGGCCTCCTCGTTTCTCTCTTTCCTAAACAGCGTCAGCGATTCATCGGATTTATTCATTGTGAGCGAGTCCATGCCGGAGGCCCTGGTTGGGTGTTCGTCCGGATCTCTCACCGTCAGCCTTGACCGGAGAAAGGATTCTGCGAGATGTGGTGTCTTGGTAGAAGAGTTCTTGTGTCCCTGTTGAGTGCAGCAAGTGTGCTCAGTGCCGGCCTCGCCGCGTCGCCGTCGGCTCACGCCGCCTGCGGTGCGGTAACGTGTTTTGTGGTGATCGGATCGCAGCAGCAGGTGCCCCAAGCCGGCCTGCTGACGTTTAATTCAATCTACAACTATACCCCCATGCGTTTGTTGGACGGGACGTCGGGCATCATTCCAGCCATCAACCAAGATCAGCGCCGGCTGATTTTAGATCATCATCAGGAAACTCGCACGATCACTCAGACGATGACATTTGATTTGAACTACGGCATTACGGACCGATTCGCCGTGCAGGTCACCATCCCCTATCTTTGGCGGACGCATCGCCACATGGACGCCCTAGGGGAGGGTGGAGATAACGGAAACGGCGAGCCGGTACACTTCGGAGACAACAATGTCGGCGACATGATTCTGACTGCGAAGTACAACATTCTGCCGACTCTGCGGAGCATGCTCGTCGCAGGGTTCGGCGTTCAACTTCCGACCGGGAGTACGCAAACTAAGGACAGTCAAGGTCATGTCATGGAGTCGCCGACGCAATTGGGGCGCGGCAATGTGGGGTTGATTGGGTCGCTGTACCAGACGTACGAACTGATCCCTCACCGGCTGAATCAATTTTCCTACGCCAGTTATCGCCATACGTTTCGGAACAATGACGGCTATCAATTCGGGGATGAGTATAATTTGAATATCGGCGCCAATCTGGTCACGCTGCCGTGGTTGGTGCTGATGGGACAGGTCAACTGGCGGTACCTGACGCATGACAATATCAGTGCTTCCCTCGAGCAGTCTGCTCCGACGGGTAATGGCGGCGGGGTCGATCCGGCGGTAGTCGACGCGCTTATTGCGAATCGTCGAGTGCCCGGCACCGGGTCGACGTACTTGGCGTTCTCGCCGGGGTTTCAGGTCAGCTTGGAAGGGTTGATTGATTCCCCGCTCACGAGAATGACCTCCGTGTATTTTTATTCGCAGATTCCCATTGCCCGGGATTCCAACAACAACCTGGCGCAGGGGACCAGTTTCATTTTCGGTCTCACCAAGTCCTTTCAAATGGTGAAGTCGTGAGCCGACCGGGACCATCGTTCCTGGGGATGGCTCACGAAACCAAGGGGAATAAAGGAATCTGCCATGTGCTCCAACAACTGGGTTAGAGCGGGTCTCTGTTCGTTCATGGCCGCGACCGGTCTGTGGTGTGTGATGACGGAGGGGCCGGTCTGGGCAGAGCCGCTCACCGGGTTTCAGCTTGGCGCCAAGTGGACGACCGAACATAAGGTGAAGAGCCTGGTGGGTCCGTCCGTGCAGGTGGACGAGCAGGGACGGGTCTCCTTGTCGTGGATGGAAGAGGATAAGGACGTGCGGTCGGTGCTGTACGCCCGCAGCGCAGAACCGGGCGGGCCGATGGGAGCGCCGGTACGTATCAACCGTCCGGAAGACGTGCCCTATTGGCGTCAGGAAGCGCCGGCGCTGGTCGTGCAGGGGGAAGACGTGTTTGTCACCTGGGGACTGGCCCATCCGAAAGCCACGCCGCAACAGCCCTTCGCGACGGAATTGCGATTGAGCCGCTCGATCGATGGGGGCAAGACGTTTCAGCCCTCCGTCGCGGTGAACGACGATCCGGGGGTCATTCAACATACCTTCGATGCCCTGCATCGTGATGCGGATGGACGGTTGCACCTCTCCTGGATCGACGGGCGTGAAGGAAAGAAGGAGCCCGGCACCTACGTGGCCCGTTCGTTGGACCGTGGCGCGACGATCACCAGGAATCTCAAGGTAGACGAGGGCACCTGTGTCTGCTGCCGCACGGCGATGACGAGTGGTCCTGAGGGCATGGTCTACGTAGCCTGGCGCAAGATTTTCGAAGGCAATGTTCGTGAAACGGTGGTGGCGCGTTCGACGGACCACGGGGAGACCTTCGAGGCGCCCGTCATCGTCGGGCACGATCAGTGGGTGTTCCCGGCCTGCCCGCATCGTCCGGCCTCCATGGGTGTGGACCGTCAGGGACGTCTCTACGTCGTCTGGTACAGCGAAGGAACGGACGAAATTCCCGCCGTCTACATCGCCTATTCGGACGACCGAGGGAAGAGCTTTTCTGAAAAGCGGAAGTTGAACATCTCGAAAAACACCTTTCCCGACCATCCGCAGATTGCGGTCGATCCGGAAGGACGGATCGTGGTGGTGTGGGAGGAGCAGGCTCCGGTCAAGCGGGATGTGGTGATGAGCGTCTCGATGGATCGTGGCGCAACCTTTACGGCGCCGCACAAAGTGAACGAGAAAAAAAGCCAGACTCCGGTCGTAGCCGTGAATAGTCAAGGCCTGTTTGCCCTGGCCTGGATGGAGCATGGCATGCCCGGTCATAAAATCGTGGTGCAGACCATGAAGGTCCCTTCAGTGAAGGTGGCGGCTGAACCGGTACGATAACCGGGCAGGCTTGTGGTTGGAACGATGAAGTTGACGGGATTGTTCAGGGGACTCATGCTGACGGTTGTGCTGAGCACGACGGCCGGTCCTGTATGGGCGGATGATCCTTTCGCCGCGTTGAAAATCGCGCGGGTTGCACCGGGCACTACCGCTGCGGCCTTTGAGCTACAGTCGCTGGATGGCCGGTCCGTGCAACTCGCGGACTTGAAGGGGAAAGTCGTCGTGGTGAATTTCTGGGCCACCTGGTGCGGGCCCTGCAAAGAAGAAATGCCGGCCTTTGAGCGTCTGCGACGGCAGCTGGACCCCGACCGCTTCGTGTTGCTGACCATCACGACCGACTTGCAACGCGCCGGCATCAAGCAGTTCCTGGCTAATCTCAACGTGCAACTCCCCGTGCTGTTCGACGAACAGCAGGATGTCTCGCAAGCCTATCTGGTGCGGGCCTTGCCGACCACGGTGTTCATCGACCGGCAGGGAGCCTTGCTGGGCCGTGCTGTCGGACCGCGTGAGTGGGATGCGCCCAAGGTGGTGCAGGCGTTGCAGGGGCTGATGCCATGAGTCGATTCAAGACACCCTCCGTCGGACTCGCGGCCGCACTTGCGGGGATCTATCTGGTCCTGGCCCTGTTCTCCATGGCCTGTGCCGTCGACCATGCCGACCCCATGCCGGTCGGCCATCATCATGGCGGGACGGTGTCCCACTCCAGTTTCTGTGTCTGGGCCTGTCAGGCCAATCCTACGTCGGATGCTGCGGCGTCCGCGCTGGTGCTTCATCCGTTCCTTGTGGTCGCGTTGGTTGTCGAGCGCGATCATACCGTCATCGCCGGCGGCGCGGGCTTCCACGCCGCCTCTCGCGCGCCGCCCGTTCTCTCGTAATTCCTTTTTACATCGCTAGCGGTGCTAGCAGCTGTTCTCGCCCGTTCAGACAGGGGCGGGAAGGGTATGTCTCTGCTGTCGTGTGCACAGTTGTGCCAGGAGGAAGTTATGTGGGCTCGTGTTCATTCATTCCGACTGTATGTGTTGTGTCTTTGTGCTCTGGTGATGGCGTTACCCTTTGGAGGATCTCCCTCGTTCGCCCAGGAGGAAGCAGTGACCGGGGCCGTGGTCGAGAAGAGCGCGCGGGAGCGTGACTTGCGTGAGCAGTTACAGAACATTCTCCGCGAGTTGGATGAACTGCAACAGAAACCGGCCGGCGGCGCGGTAGTCACGCCAGTTCAAGCGGTTCAACCGACGGCGGTGCAGGAATCCTCCGCGTCGGCGGCGGCCGAGCCGATCCCGCAGTATGAGCTGGCCGATGTCAGCATCATCAGCGACCGGGTCTTGAAGCGTCCGGAGGGGATCACCTTATCGGCGACCCCGCGCAGCGAAACGGAATCACAACCGACCCGGAACATGCGGGAATCGTTGGAGTCGATTCCCGGCGTGATTCTGCGCCAGCGCAACGGGCCTCGCGATTTTCAGGTTTCCATTCGCGGGTCGGGTTCGAAAAATGGTTTCGGAGTGCGTGATGTCAAATTTTATGAGGACGGCATCGGGCAGACGCAGTCGGACGGGTTGTCTCGACTGGATATCCACGACCCGTGGTTCATGGAAAGCACGGAGGTGGTGAGAGGCGCCTCCTCTTCTCTGTACGGAAACTACGCACTGGGTGGGGCGGTGCATTTCAAAACCCGGCGCGGGAAGGACATCAACGGGGTAGAAACCTTCGTGACGGGTGGGTCCTACGGCTATCAAAAATATGCGATCGCAATCGGGAAAGAATACACCAACCTCGACGCCTCGTTGTTCGCCAGTTATGCCCGCGAAGACGGCTTCCTGCCGCATAGTGAGTACGATACGGCGACGGTCAATCTAAATTTGCGGTTCAAGATCGACGACAAACAGAATTTTTACTTCAAAGCGATCAATAACGACCTGGATGCCCGCTCCCCTGGACGTTTGACGCAACGCCAGTTCGATCAAAACGAACGCCAACTCGGTGGCATTACCAATGCCACCACGAATCCTGAAACGCTCCACTCTAAGCGGCGCGATCGACGGACGATTGTCGGCGGACTCTATGAGCGGCAGATCAATGCCAATACGCTGCTCCAGATCGAAGGCGACTACGATGTGAAGGACATCAATCAGCCGGTCAGCACCAACATCAATCCGAATTTCAAACACTATTCCAACCTCATCCATGATGGGGAGCTGATGGGGATGCCGCTGAGAAGCACGGTGGGCTTCTTCTTCGACTATATGGAACAGGAAGGCGGAAGTTATCGCAACCAGAACGACGGCACGGCGACGTTCGGTCCGCTGCAGCAGCAGACCAGGCTGACGCAGAAAAATATCGGCGCGCGGTTCCGGGAAGAGTTGCAGTTCGCTCCTAAATGGATTGCCGCGGTGGGCTTCAATTACGAGAATTCACGGATCTCTGGCCTTGTGACCAACTACACCACGACGGCGACGACCAGCACCTTTGCCAACCGAGTCGCCGTGGACAAAACCTATGATAACTTTGCGCCGGAAGTGTCTCTCACGTTTAAGCCCACTCAGGATACGCGCATCTGGACACGCGCTTCGACGGGTTATGCGATCCCCGGGCTCGGCAATCTGACCACGGGATTGGATGGCAATCCGGGATTTAATCCAGACCTGAAGCCGCAGAAGAATTTGAATGTCGAGCTTGGAACCAATTCCTGGCTCTCAAAACAATTCAATATCGAGCTGGTCGGGTTCTGGATTTTCTTCAAAGACGAAATCATCAATCAGAGTGTGCCCTTGTCCGCCGTGACGAATGGTAGCTTTGCCACCAATGCCGACGAGTCCCAATATCGTGGGGTTGAGCTGGCCTGGAAGTATCTCCCGGATGTTCTGCCCGGCTTGAGTTGGACCGGCGCGTTTACGCACATGGAAAGCAAGTACGTGAAGTTTACCGATCAATTTTCGGCCGGCGGTGTGATTACACGGATCAATCAGGCCGGTCATCAGGTGCCGGCGGTGGAGAAAAACGTCTTGAACAGCAAGATCATGTACCACCATGCGAAGTCCGGCGTCGGAGGGTGGGTTGAAGGCACCTGGGCGGACAGCTTCTTCATCAACAACAATAACTCGTTGGGTTCGCCGTCTTATCTGCTGGTGAACACGAATCTGAACTACACCTATCCGGTGCATAACAGCCGATTCATCAAGTTTGTGAAGACCTATGTCGAACTCGACAACATTTTCGACAAGAAATATGCGGCCGCGGCCCAGCCGATTGCGGACAGTACGCCTGACGCAAACAAGCAGGCGTTTCTGCCCGGCTATGGACGGTCGGTGTATATCGGGGTGACGTTGGGATTCTTTTAGGACAAGCGCCGGGGACATGGTTCATGTCCCCGGCTGACGTGATTAACAAGGAGATTGCCATGAACAAGCAACTCTTGCGGGTCGGTGAGGCGGCGGATGTGTTGGCCGTGAGCCGCTGGACGATTTATCGGTGGGTGGAGGAAGGGCGGTTGGAGGGCACCAAGATCGGCCGCGGGAGCCTCAGGGTGTTCCGCACGTCGCTGGACCGGTTGGTGCAAAACAATAAGACGCAGGAAATGAACCTGACCGTCTGAGGTGTGCGCTGCAGAGAGCGCGATCGGCCGCTGAGAAGGCCGATGCGCTCTGTTGTGAGCGGGTGAGAGGACGTATGAGTCGCATCCTGTTGTGTCTGATTGTGATCCTGGCCGGCTGTGCGGGCGGGACGGGCCTGTCTTCATCGTCGAACGCGTCGCACCCGACCGGGCCGTCCGGGAGCGATTCCTACGCCTTCATCAACGGCCGATGGTTCGACGGCCAGGGGTTTCAGGCCGCCACCTGGTATTCAGTGCAGGGACGTTTGACGCGCACCCCGCCGCAGGGGCGAGTCGAGACGGTGGATCTGTCCGGCCTGTTCGTCGTGCCGCCGTTCGGGGAAGCGCACAATCATAACGTGGAAGGTTCGTGGAATATTCAGGCGGTGGCCGAGCGGTACCTCAAGGACGGCGTGTTCTACGTGAAGAATCCGAACAACGTCCGGGACCTCGCCCTGCAGATTCGGAGCGCGATCAATCGACCGACAAGCATCGATGCGATCTTCGCCCATGCCGGACTGACGGGGCGGGGCGGCCATCCCGTGGCGTTGTATGAGGACGTCTTGCGGACGAGCCGATACGAGCCGGTGATCGGAACCATCGAGCGGGGGTGGTTTGAGAACCGGTCGTACATCGTGCTCGACACCGACGCGGATCTGGAGACGAAATGGCCGTTGATCACAAGCGGCCGACCCGACTTTCTGAAAGTCTATCTCGTGCACTCCGAAGACGAGGCCGCGACCGGAAAGTCCGGACATTCCCCGCAACGAAGCGGTCTCCATCCGCGACTCGTGTCACAGATTGTCGCCAAGGCCCATGCCGCGGGGCTGCAGGTGACGGCCCATGTCGAAACGGCGGCGGACTTTCGACAGGCGGTTCGTGCAGGAGTGGATGAGATCGCGCATGTGCCGGGGTGGCTGGTGACCAGTGCCGCCGATGGGGAGTCCGCCCGACTCACGGAAGCGGATGCGCGCTTGGCCTTGGAACGTCACGTGCGGGTCGTGACCACCGCAGTGGCGGGAAGCGCCATGCCCTCGGTTCCGGGACATCATCCGCACGGGCATCACGACGGGCATGCATCCGGGATGTCCGATCATCATCCGGCGGCGCCGGATGATGATCGGGTACAGATTCTCAAGGACAACATTGCGTTACTCCATCGCGCGGGCGTGCGCGTCGTGGTCGGCAGCGACCATGCCGAGACATCGCTGGCGGAAGTGTTGCAGCTGGACAGGTTTCATCTCTTCGACAATCTGACGCTGCTCAAGATGTGGTGTGAGGACACGCCGGCTTCGATTTTCCCCGGCCGTCGGATCGGGCGATTCGACGAAGGGTACGAGGCCAGCTTTGTCGCTCTGGCCGGCAACCCCGTCGAGGATTTTTCGCAGGTGCAGCGCATCGTGCGGCGATTCAAGCAGGGGGTGAATCTCGATCGTTCCTTCCGTCATGACGCCGCCCCTTCAGGAGCCGGTCACCGGGCTCACTGACAAGTCAGGCGGCCTGGACCGGTCAGTCAATATGATCGTGTCTTTTTATTTATTTTTGCAGGAGGAGTCGAGCGATGAAGGCAGTGGTGTGGTGGGGAAGAGGAACGGCGGCGGCCTGTCTGGCCGCGGCTTTGATTGTGGGGATCGAACCGTCTGTCGCGCAGGCGACCGAGGAGCCGTCTGATCAGGAGGCCCCGGTCGTCGTGGTCGATCCCGTGGAGGTGAGGGGAAAGCGGATTGAAAATGTCGAGGATGTGAAGCAGGAACTTGCTCGCCGACCAGGCAGCAATATTCTGATCGAAGAGAAACAGATTACCGAGTCGCGGGCTATCAATCTGCAAGACGTCCTGCAGTTTGCGCCGGGCGTCCGGTTCCAATCACGGTTTGGTGCCGATGAAGGCCAGTTTCAGATCCGCGGTACGACGCTCCGCACCAACTACCATCATCGCGGCATCAATATTCTGATCAACGGGATCTTCTTCGGCGACGCGGACGGATTTTCCGACTTCGAATCGATCGACCTCATGGCCTATGAACGGATCGAAGTCTATAAAGGCGCTAATGCGCTACGGTACGGTGCCAACAGCATCGGCGGCGCCATCAATTTTGTGCCGCGTACCGGTTATAGCGCCTCGACGTTGCAGATGCGGATGCTGGCCGGCAGCTTCGGCATGGTGAGCGGGCAGGTGTCGAGCGGCAAAGTCACTCAGCCCTTCCAGGTCGGCAGTATGAATGCGACGATGGACTATTACATCAGCGTGTCCGGGAACCGGCAGGACGGGTTCCAGGACAACAGTCAGCAGGCCCGCGAACGCATTAATGCCAACATCGGTGTGCAACTCGGCAACCATCAGGAAATCCGAGCGTATTTTCTGCAGGCGAACGTCGCAGAACGGCTGCCCGGCTCACTGACCAATGAGCAGCTGTTTTTCAATCGCCGACAGGCGGGAGGTCAAAGCCCTCCCGGAGCGCCTCCGTTTTTTGCCTGTGTCACGAACAACCAAACGTGTACCTGGGGGCGCTATTACAACCTTCAACGGATCGGCATCGCGTACCACAATGAATTTGCGTCCAATCAATACTTTGAAATCATTCCCTACTTCTCGAATCAATACGAGGATCACCCGATCTATCAGACTCTCCGAATGCATTCTTACAATGTTGGTGGTGAACTCCGCTATGTGAATTCGAATTCACTGTTTGGCAAGAACAACTCGTTCGTCATGGGCTTCCAGCCGCGCTATGGCGACCAGCGGCAAGATCGGTATGTGAACATCAATGGGAGTATCGGGGCTTTAACGAATAGCTTTAGGGCGAAGAGTACCTATTTCGGAGCCTACGCCGAAGATGCGTTCGATGCCACGAAGGACTTCACGATCGTGGTCGGCGGTCGGTGGGATTATACGACTCGCCAGGCGACGGTGGATAACTACGGGCCGGCCGGCAATCCGTTCAATCCGGCGACGCCCTCCACACTGACCGGTACGCAGCGGCCGTTGCAACATTTCGATGCGATCAATCCGAAGCTCGGATTCGTCTATCGTACGACGCAGACCTCGCAGCTCTATTTCAACGCCAGCCGGGCCTATGAGGCACCGATCAACATCGAATTGCTTTCTTCGTTCAATGCCAATGGCTCGCCGAACACCGGATTCCTGAATCTGGATGCGCAACGCGCCTGGCAGTTGGAATTAGGGCATCGGGGCACGTCCGCGGACAAGCGGTACAGTTGGGACGTGACGGTCTACAACCTAGAAATGCAAAAGGAACTTCTGACCACGATCATCAATAATACCGGGACCTTTCAAAATGCCAACGGCACCAGGCACACCGGCGTCGAGGCCGGCGGCGGTATGGTCCTGAAGAAGGGGCTCTTCGTGCAGGGAGGAGCAGGGAAGGAGGATAGTCTGCAGACTAGGGTGGCCTACACTTGGTCGCGCTTCAAGTTCACCGACGATGTGCGCGGCGGCGGGATCGGCGGCCCCAACGTGCTCATTGCGAAAGCCGGAAATACCGTGGCCGGCGCGCCGGAGCACAGCTTGAACGTGGAGGCTCGCTACGATCATCCGGCTGGTTGGTGGATCGCGCCGAATATCGAGTGGTCCATGTCCGGGTTTTATACAGATTATTTGAACACGATCAAGAATCCGTCCTACTTCGTGGTCAATCTGCGGTCCGGCTATACCATCAACGATCATTGGATCCTCTTCGCCGAAGGGCGCAACCTGACCGATAAAACCTATGCCGGGGCGGTGGTCGTGAACGACCAGTTCAATCGATTTGCCAACGCGGCGTTGGGTATCAGTGGGTTTGCAGGCGTCGAGTACAAGTTTTAGACCGCGGTCCGTTTCGCTAGTGCGGGGCTCGTCTGATGATGAGCCCCGCAGACTGCAGAAAGTTTCCCCTGCGATACAGGTGTAACCCTTTGCGACATCCGCTTGCCTAAAAAATGGGATGGACGACCGTCACGCGAACATGTGATAACTGAATCCGTCGGGTATGACCCCGGATGGGCATGTCCTGGTAACTGTAGGGATAGACCGTGCCGGCCATCTACGGACTTGTCACTGTTCTGCTACTTGTCTGGAGCCTGGTGCCGGTCTACGCCGAGTCCGGTTCTGCATCACCGCCCACCGCGGCGTTCGCCTCGCTTCCCCTCATTGAATCCATTCAACTGTCCCCCTCCGGTCGGCATCTGGCGGTGCTCCGCAATCATGAAGGGCACACGGTTCTCGATACCCAAACCGTTGCGGGACAAGATGTGCACCGTGCCGTCTCGACGGACAATCGTGAATACATCATTACTTGGTTTCGCTGGGTCAATGATGAGCGGCTGCTGGTGAGTATCCGGTTCGGAGCAACGCGGAATGCGATCGACTCGATCGAGACTCGGTTGTTGGCGGTGAATCGCGATGGGTCAGGACAAACCGCCAATTTGTTCAAGCAGGGCGCTTTTTCATCGATTTTCGGACAGAAACATTTTCCTCAATTCCAAGATCAGCTGGTCGGCACGATTCCCGGTGATCCCAAGCACGTATTGATCGCCCTCGATCTGGAGCACCCCAATGCTCCGGATGTCTACAAGGTGGACGTGTATTCCGGCGATCGGCAATTGGTCCAGGCGAATCCTAGTTCTCAACCGGACACCAGGGCGATTTTGCAGTGGATTGCCGATCGGGCAGGGAACGTGCGTGCGGGGGTGGGCCAATTCCAGACGACCGTGCATGCGATCTTCAAGCAGCCGGAGTCCAATCTCTGGCGCGAATTGGCCGAGTATGACCTGGCAAAAGAAACCGGGCTCGTACCCTTGGCCTTCGATGCCGATCCCGCCTGGCTCTATGTGAGGGATCAGCATCGGGGCAAAGCAGCGATTTTTAAGATCAATGTGGTAGACCGCGCGGCGGATCGTATCCTCGTGGTGGCCGATCCGAAGTATGACCTGACCGGTGAGTTGGTCTATGCGCCGGGACGCAAGAAGGTGGTCGGCGTTCGTTACAGCAGGGCGGATGAGCGGGTGCTTTTCTGGGACTACGACGCCCAGCGTTTGCAGGCGCGCATCGACCGGGCGCTTCCGGGATCGGTCAATGTCATTCACAGCAGCAGCGACGACGGGCGGCTGCATATCGTGAAGTCGAGCGGTGCGGCGCATCCCCCGCGATGGTCGGTCTTCGATGAGCGCGACGGACGGATGGTGTTGCTTGGCAAGTCGTACCCCGATCTTGAGACGGCCGCGCTGTCTGCTCCTACCACGACCTATGTGACGGCGCGGGACGGCAAGGAGCTGCAGGTCTTCCTGACCGTTCCCAAGGATCGGGACCCGCGCCAACTTCCGATGATTGTATTTCCTCATGGCGGCCCTGCCTCGCGATCGCCAGGTGCCTACAACTATTGGACGCAGTGGTTTGTCAGTCGCGGTTGGGCCGTGCTGGAGCCACGCTTTCGAGGCACCGAAGGGTATGGAGACGAATTCCTGCGTGTCGGATTTCAACGCTGGGGCCTGGAGATGCAGGACGACCTGACCGATGCCGTGCAGTACGCCATCCGCTCCGGCATCGCTAATGCCAACCGTGTCTGTATCGTCGGATCGGGCTATGGAGGGTACGCTGCGCTGATGGGCGCCGTGAAGACGCCGGATCTCTATCGCTGCGCCGTCAGCCTGGGCGGGGTGACGGACTTACCGCAGGTCGTGTCCGACAGCCGGTGGTATTTGAGTCAGAAACCGATGGCCGAAATGCGTGTCGGCTCTTGGTGGACCGACCGTGAGCGGCTGCGTGACACCTCGCCGGTCTTTCATGCGAAGGAGATTCGCATACCGCTGCTCCTGATGCACGGCGCCATGGACCGGGCGGTGCCGGTGTCGCATGGTCGAGACATGGCTGAGGCACTGAAGTCGGCGAATGTGACGACCTATCGATATGTGGAACTTCCCTTCGCCGATCAGGCGCTGAGTCGAGAGCAGGACAGGATTCACGTTTTGAAGGAACTCGAACAGTTCCTCACCTCCCACCTCGACTGAATCGTCTCCGCTGTAGCATCCACAGGCATTCGTCGGTAGACAGGCCGGCCTCGGCTCACTACACTTCCGTCCCGTCATGCAGGAAGGGTCTGGGCGAGCGTAGACTTGTCGCCGTTGAGTTGCCGAAGTAGGCCGTCCTACCTCCGCCTGCCATTCCGGGAGTCATCATCGCAGCGGGGAAGTCTCACGGCGCTTCTGCGCGACCGTCAGGCCGGTCCCGACACCCGTTCAGATTCGCAATTTGCGGCCTCTGGTCGTCGGTCTGTCTTTGTCGGAAGCGCGCTAGTTGTACAGCAATCGACATGGCATGTGATGCAGGAGCGATGGATGGAAGGACTCAAGGAACTGGTGGAGTACGGCGTGATCGGACTGTTGGTCGGGTTGAGCCTGTGGGCGGTGGCCGTGGCCATCGAGCGCTGGTGGTACTACCAGCGGATCGATGTGCGGGCCTTCGCGTCGATCGAGGAATGTGAAATCGCGTTGACCAAACGCCTGGTGGTAATCGGCACCGTCGCGGCGAATGCACCCTATATCGGGCTGCTCGGGACCGTGTTGGGCATCATGCTCACCTTCCACACCATGGGCACGTCCGGCGCGATGGCGGTCACCACGATCATGATCGGCCTGAGCCTCGCTCTGAAGGCGACGGCGGCGGGGCTGGTCGTCGCGATTCCCTGCGTCGTCATGAACAACGTGCTCCGGCGGCGCGTCAGCGAGTTGCTCGCGCAGTACAAGGCGCACCGTGGAGCGTGAGGTCGATCAAATCAATGTGATTCCCCTGGTCGACATCATGCTGGTGCTGCTCGTGATCGTGCTGACCACCGCGACGTTCATCACGACGGGACAGATCCCGGTCAATCTTGCCAAAGCCTCGACGTCGAGCGACCGGCAGGACCGGCCGATTGTTGTGACGGTCACGGCAGAGGGCACGGTCTTCGTGGAGGACCGGGCCATCACCGACGAACAACTGGATACCGCCCTGGCGACCCATTCACGCCAATCTCCGGTGCTGGTCCGGGCAGACAAGGTCACCCGACTGGAACGATTTGTCGCCGTCGTCGATCGCATCCGTGGGCTTGGATTCCAACAGGTGAGTTTGGAAGTGACGCGGACCTAAGGCCTGGACTGAACATAGTGGGTTGCGGAGAAGGGAGGAGTCAGATGGTCGTGCGAAGATCGGTAGACGCAGGTGTGTGGGGAGCGGTGTTGGTGTGTGTGCTGACCGGCTCTCCTGCGTGGGCCCAGGGCGAAGCTTCGGTTCCGGTCGGGGGCCCGGCTCAATCGGAGCAGGTCTTACGCGAGCGGTTGCAGCAGAACGTCCAGGAGCGAGAGAAACTTCTGCAGGAGTTGGAGGAAATCGGCCGTCGGCGAGACGAAGCGCTGCCGGCCGGCGAGCGGCCGCAACTGTACAAAGAGACGCCTCACGAAGCCGGCGGGCCGGCGGCTCCCGAGGAAGCACCGGTGTATGAGTTAGCCGATATCAGCATTGTCAGCAAACGGGTGCAGAAGCATCCGGAAGGGCTGGCGTTCTCGTCCACCCCCAGATCGGAGACCGATTCTCAGCCGACACGCACCATGAAGGAATCGATGGAGTCTTTGCCCGGCGTCGTGCTTCGTTCAGCGAATGGTCCGCGGGATTTTGGCGTCTCCATCCGTGGTTCCGGGGTGAAGACGACAGGCGTGGTTCGCGATCTGAAGTTTTATGAAGACGGTATCGGGCAGACACAGTCGGATGGATTCTCCCGCCTCGACATGCACGATCCCTGGTTCATGCAAAGTGTGGAAATCACCCGGGGGGCCTCGTCGTCGCTCTACGATAACGCTGCACTCGGCGGCATGATTCATTTCAAGACGCGTCGCGGCGGCGATATCAACGGTGTCGAAACGTTCTTGAGTGGAGGCTCCTATGGATATCAAAAATATGCGGTAGCGATCGGTCGGGAATTCAACGACGTGGACATTGCGGTTTTCGCCAGTCACGCGGCCGAGGACGGTTACATCCGGCGAAGCAATTACGACACCCAAACGGTCAATCTCAATTTCCGGTTCAAGCTGGGCGATAAGGACAATTTCTACGTGAAGGCGGTCTCCAACGCGCTCAATGCCAACGTGCCGACGCGCCTGACGCAGGCGCAATTCGATGCCGATTCGCGACAGACCGGCGGCACCACTCTCGGCAACGACGCGGCGAGACTCGCACAACGGCGACTTGATCGTCGCACGGTGATCGGCGGCATGTACGAGCGGCAGATCGATGCCAACACCGTGTTTACGTTGGAAGCGGACTACGACGTGCGGGACATCAATCAAACCTTCACGCAGATCAACGACGCCTTCTATCCCAACTTCAAGGGCTATGCCGACCTGCGGCACGACGGTCGATTGGGCGAGATGCCGCTGAAAAGTTACCTCGGGTTCTTTGCGAACAATATGGAACAGGAGTCGCAAACGTTCCGAAACCTCGGCGACTTCAATGGGACGCGCGGGACGCTGGCGCAGAATAGCCGAGGAACGATGCGGAATATCGGGGGCCGTCTCCGCGAGGAACTGGAGTTCGTGCCCAAGTGGACCCTGGCCGCGGGCGTGGGGTTTCAACAGTCGCAGGTCAGCGTGCAGACCATCGACTACAATGCGGGCGGCGCCGTGAATACACGCGCCGGGGCCGACCGGACCTTTTACAACTGGGCGCCGGAAGTCTCGCTGTCCTGGCGGCCGACCGACGCCACTCGTCAGTGGATGCGCGCATCGACCGGCTATTCGGTTCCGGGGTTCGCCAATTTAACGACCGGCTTGGACGGGCTTGCCGGCACGAATTTCTCGATCAAGCCGCAGAAGAACTACAACTTTGAAATCGGCACGGACTCGCGACTGCACAAGACCTTCGCCATGCAGTTGGTCGGTTTCTGGGTCTTTGTGAAAGACGAGATCATCACGCAGGTCAATTCGACCACGGCGGGCTCGTTCGCGATCAACGCCGATGCCTCGCAATACCGGGGAATCGAGGCGAGCTACGATTGGCGGCCGCTGCCGGGCTGGCGGTTCTCCGGCGCGTACACGCACATCGACGCGCACTACATCAATTTTGCCGATCAATTCCAAGTGGGCGGTGTGGGGCCGGTGACCCGCCTGTTGCAAGACGGCAAGCGGGTGCCCAACGTGGCGCGCGACGTGTTGAATGTTAAAGAAGAATACGACCATCCCTCGGGCTGGGGCGGATGGCTCGAAACCACTTACTGGAACAGCTATTTCCTCAACAACGGTAACACCGTCGGCGCCCCGGCCTATTGGCTTTTCAACGCGAATCTTCACAAGACGATTGAGTTCAGCCCCACCTCGTGGTTCCGGTTCGCGAAGTTCTATCTGCAATTGGACAACATTGCTGACAAGCGGTACGTCGGCTCCGGCGGCGTGATTGCCGACAGCACGCCGGATGCCAATAAGACGCTGTTTTTTGCCGGCTATGGCCGGGCGTTGTATGCCGGGGTGACGTTGGGATTGTTTTAACCCATCCGAATCGGATTAGCCCGCATTATTCATGACGGTTCGTCGCGAAATCGCCGAGTCACGTTGCGAGGTCCGCGGCTCGACGAATAAGTCGAGCCACGCTTGCGGACGCCGGCGAGGCGGTGAGCCGGCCGTGTCTTGGCGCGCGGAGCTGGGAGGACCCAAGGCGTACTCGTGCAGTACGTTGAGAGTCCGAGGGGCGAGCCCGCCGGCCGAAGGCCCGTCGCAGCAGTGAATCGGCGATTGCAGCAAAAGTGCGCATGAAGAATGCGGGTGAGGGCGTCGCGCTCTCACGGCGCGAAGATGGGCGACGGTTGCGCGGAGGGAGGAACTATGACGACACGAAGCCAGTCGGCATCCTGTGGGCCCGGTATCGCGTATCCAACCGTCTGGCGGTGGCACTTTTATGCGGGCCTGTTCTGCATTCCGTTCATCGTCGTGCTGGCAGTGAGCGGCGCCGTCTATCTGTTCAAGCCGCAAGTTGAGGCCTGGCTCGACCGTCCCTACGACCGACTTTCCATCGCCGGGCCCGCCGCCGGGGCTGATGCCCATGTCAAGGCCGCGTTGGCCGCCGTGCCCGGTACCACGCTCGCGGCTTATGAAGTGCCGCTTTCGCCGAACGCGGCGGTACGGGTCATCGTGCAACGTAGTCGTGACAAGACCCGGGTGTACGTTCATCCGGAGACCCTGCAGGTTCTCCACATCGTCCATGAAGATGACCGGTTCATGCGACTGATGTTCAGACTCCACGGCGAACTTTTGATCGGGAATTTCGGGTCGGCCATCGTGGAACTGGCGGCCTCGTGGACGATCATCATGATCGTCACGGGATTATACCTGTGGTGGCCACGGCAGGGCCGTGGGTTGGCCGGAACCCTGTACCCGCGACTCGCGGGCGGCGGACGGCTGTTCTGGCGCGATCTGCACGTCGTCACCGGTGTGTGGATCTCGTGCTTCACGCTGTTCCTGCTGGTGAGCGGCCTGCCATGGGCCAAGGTGTGGGGGGAGTATTTCAAAGAAGTGCGGCGGCTGACCGGCACCGCTGTGGTCCACCAGGATTGGCCGGTCGGCGCGGCTGCCGCCGTCATACCGGCCGCCGCGACCGGCGGGCATGGAGAGCACGGCACTGCGCCGGGACACGTGCCGCTCGACCGGTCGCCGGACTACGCCACGATCGACCGGTTGGTCAGTACCGTTGCCCCTCTTGATCTGGCCGCACCCGTGCTGATTTCGCCTCCGGCGGGACGTGCCGTTCATTGGACGGCCAAATCGGAGACACAAAATCGTCCGCGTCGCGTCACTCTCACGCTGGATGGGGCGACCGGCGCGGTCCTGAAACGGGAAGGCTTCACCGACCGACACCTGCTCGACCGGATCGTGGCGGTCGGGGTGGCGGCTCATGAAGGGCAGCTCTTCGGCTGGCCGAACCAACTGCTGGGGCTGCTGACTGCCTGCGGGTTGCTCCTCATCGTTGTGAGTGGCGTGACCATGTGGTGGCGTCGACGTCTGCGGGGATCGCTCGGCGCGCCGCCGCGATCCCCTGCGAGTGTCTCCTGGGGTGTCGGAGCCCTCATGCTGCTGTTCGGGGTCAGTTTCCCACTGTTCGCCGCCTCGCTGATTCTGGTGCTGTTCGTGGAACGAGCGCTGTTGCGCCGTATCCCGGGTGTCAGGGAGTGGCTCGGGCTGGCCTAGCCCGGACTCTTCACGCATCCCTGCTCCGGCGTCCGATCCTCTCGCTCGGCGTGGCTGCTCTCGTTCGGCCTCCTCGACGGACTGCGAGTACGCCTGCGTCGGCCTTACGTGCGAGCAGCCTCGGCGGGCTTCCGTCTCGAACGCCTCGCGACGGCAGTCATGAATCATTCGCAGTAGCCGGTCGACGGCCGAATCGTTCTGCGGCATCGCGCCGGCGTTTGCCGCGCGCGGGGCACAGCAGGGGATAGAGAATGAAGTGAGTCGATTCAGGCGTGTGGCAGCTCACCGGACCCGTTCTGTAGCGTCTGTGAGCAGGCATCGGTAGACAGCGTTCCGGTGAGAGGCGAGAATGGGGGCTACCGTGGTCCCTCTTGAAGAAGGAGAAGGTGATGCGCCCACAATCTTGGTTTCGGTTCGCGTTGATGGTGACCGGTGTGCTCGCGGCGGTTCCTTTGCAGGCCGCCACTGAACGGTATCATGTTGATCCTGATCACACGATCGTCGGATTCAAGGTGGCCCACATGGTGGTGTCCAAGACCACGGGACGGTTCATGGACTACACGGGGTTCATCGAGATGGATCCCGAGGTCAAGACCGTCAAGGCGCTCGAAGCCGACATCAAGACCGCGTCGATCGCCACGAATCATGACAAGCGCGACGCCCATCTGAGGAGCGCGGACTTCTTCAACGTAGAAAAATATCCGACGCTGTCCTATCGCATGACCTCCTTTGCTAAGGAGGGCGATCAGTATGTCGCCAAGGGCAATCTCACCCTCTTGGGTGTCACGAAGGAGATCGCGCTGACCGGAACCTTCAATGGTATTTTGCCCAAAGATCCCCGGGGGCTCACGCGGGCGGGATTTTCCGCCCAGGGAAAGATCAACCGGAAAGACTTCGGTATGGTCTGGAATAAGGTCTTGGATACCGGCGGCGTGGCGGTCGGCGACGAGGTGGAGATCACGTTGGAAGTGGAATGCATCAAGCAGTAGGACCGACTGCCGTGATGTGCGAGGCGACCCCGGCGGGGACGGCGCCTTGATCGGAGAGGACAGCGCGTGATTTCACGCGACCGACGCCGGCTCTCGAGCCGCGGATCGGCGGTTGTCGCGGACCTGTGCATGCATCACGAGGGTACATCCGGACGATTCATGGATGCCTCCACGTCGTCCGATCCTCCCGCCAGGCTGGCCGGTTCTCGTTCGCCTTCATCCGCGACCGCCAGTACACCTGCGCCGACCTGGCGTGTGCGAAGCCCAACGGATTCCGGTCTCGAACGCCGCGCGAGGGCGTGCATGAATAGTCCGGGCTAAGAATAGTAGCGCGTTTCATCCACCGGTAGCGGCGCGGCGGCTTCCCCGGTCTGGTGCGCTCGATCCCGTGCCGAATACATCGGTCCGCGCGCCGGTTGCTGGGGCGCGAATCGCAGGAATCCGAAATCGCGTACCATGTCGTCGTAGATCGCTTCCATCCCTCCGCGCATGAAATAGGTTTCGTGCCAGAAACCGGTTCCCCCTGAATCTTGCAAAAACCTCTGCCACCACGCGCGGTGCGGATCGGACCGTGCCCACCGTTCCAGTGAAGCGAAGTCTCTCCAGTACTGGCGCATCCCGACGTGCGGGGGCGCGAGAGACCACAGCAGGTTTTCGTGCAGCAGCAGTCCGTCGGGCCGAGCCTCGACCGACTGCGCGATTTTCGGACCGAAGCCAAACAGGGTTTTCAGGCCGGTGAGCCGGTTAACCCGCATGCCTAGATAAATCACGACGAGGTCAGGATAGGCGGACAGATCGACGGTGCGCCGGTCGACACGAGGTGGCATGGCCGGTCTCCTGTGGTCAGACACGGTGGGGGCAGGATCGGGGAGATCCTATCGGCAAACTTAGCGAGAGTCAATTGAGGAACAAGTCGAACACGAAACGAGGAGGCCACGACGCGGGCGACGATAGGAGTGCGGGACATCCAACGGTTCACGGTTTACCCTTCACGTCTGACGTTTCACGGCCTGAACTGTAGCATCCGTGAGCAAGCGTCTGTAGACCATTTCCTGCGCGGTGTCGTAGGCTACTCTCCTTTTTCTGTAGGACTATTCCGTGAACGAGTTTCTTCGCGCCATGCATGCGACCGACCGATCCGGTCGGACCCCTCGGCTGGTTGCGCTGCTTGCCTGCCTGCTCATCGGGATTCGCTTCGCAGCGGGAATCGTCTGCTCGACCTGCTTCACCGATTGGGAGCAGGCGAAGACACGGGCCTTCTATCTCCACAGCGGGTGGGATCGGAGTCAGTGTCACCATGGTTTGGTTCCCGCCAGTCCGTGGATCCTCTGGGCCTGTTCCGTCAACGAAGATGAATCAGCCTTTGTTCTGCCGGCGATTCCCCGCTTGCCGGTGGTGGTGTCGGTCTTCGTCCCGCTTGTGTTCCTGTTGATCAGTTATCGCAGTCTCATACCGATTACGGCCAATGGCCGCGGCCCTCCCTTCAGCGCCGTTTCGTTCGTCTCGTAATTCCGCACAACAAAACATCAGCCGCTGGCGGTTGAAACCTTGGCAAGGTCTGTGTCGTGGAACTCGCGTGGTCCCACGCGAGTGGGCTCGGTCTGATCTCGGACCGCCGCCCTGTTTTCACAGGCTGTGCCTCGGTCTTGGCACCGTTCCACCGGCGTTATGCAACCCTGGCTATTTCGACATGCCGGAATAGCCAGGAGGGGAGTCTTGTCATGAAGTCAGCCGTAGGCAACAAGAATGCCGAGGATCACGTTCGAAGTGTGTGGTCGGGCGTCAGCCTGACCACAGGCGCAGTTATCTGTCTTATTGTGTTCGCGGGCTGCATTGGGCCGCACCAACCGGTACCGACGCAGCCACGCCAGGCGGCGGAGGCCCAGCCCTCCGAACCAGCCGAAGTTCAGCAGACCACCGAACCGATACCATCGGAGCCGCCCGTCGCGGTCGGCGCGCCGCTGCCGGTACCAGCAGTCGGAGCCGACCGTGCGGCCGTCATTGAGGAGAAAGGCGACACACCGGTGGTAGACGTGAAACCCGTGTATGTGGTGGCGCAGGCCGAGTCTTATCACATGACGAACGCCGTCACCGCCACGAAGACCGACACGCCGATCATGGAGACCCCGTTCTCCATCCAGGTGGTGCCGCAGCAGGTGTTGAAGGATCAACAGACGACGCGTCTGGACAATGCGCTGAACAACGTCAGCGGCGTGTTTGCCAATCAATCGCTCAGTCTCTTCGAGTCCTTTACGATTCGGGGATTCGAAACGTTCGACTACTATCGGGAAGGGACTCGGTTTCAGTCGGCCTTGACGCAGACCGGCCGGAGGGAAATGGCGAATCTGGAGCGGATCGAGGTCCTGAAGGGACCGGCATCGATTCTCTATGGCCGCATTCAACCGGGCGGGATGATCAATCTCGTCACGAAGAAGCCGCTGGAGCAATCCTACTATTCGATTCAACAGCAGGTCGGGTCGTACGATTTCTACCGCACGGCCTTGGATGCGACGAGCAAACTCAATGAGTCGGGGTCGCTGCTCTATCGTTTCAATATGTCCTATGAGAACTCCGGGTCGTTTCGGGAGTTTGTCCAGAACGACCGCGCGTTCTTTGCGCCGGTGGTGCAATGGAAATTGAGCGAGCGCACACAGATCACGTTCGACGGGGAATACAGCAAAGGCAAAGTGCGGCCGGACTATGGCACGGTGGCTCTCGGTAATCGTCCGGCTTCTCTACCGATCGAGCGCAACTTGAGCGAGTCGTTTGCCAAGGCGGACTATACGGCCGTGCTCGGCGGATTCAATTGGTCGCATGAGTTCAATAGTCAGTGGAAGATTCAGCACCGGGCCTATCTGCAATCGACGATGGAAGATGACCAGGTGGTGTTGCCGCTGGCCCTGCAAGCGGACAACGAAACCCTGGATCGCTTCTTCGCCGGATTCCAAGGCAACAAACACAAGACCTATACGACCAGTCTCGACTTGACCGGGCACTTCGACACCTTCGGGCTCAAACATCGGTTGTTGGCGGGAGCGGACTATTACCAGTTCAAAAATACTGCCACCTTGGTCGACAACTTCGCGTTTCCCTCCATCAATATCTTTAACCCGATCCATGGCGGGAACCCTATTGCGGATCCGGCGGACAATTTTGCGTTCGATCTCCGCGAGAAATGGTTCGGGCTCTATCTTCAGGATCAGGTGGAATTGCCGTTTCACCTGCATCTGTTGGCAGGCCTACGGTATGACAGCGCCGAGATCACGACCGACAATACGTTCGGCGGCGTGCGGACAGTATCGAGCAGCCGACAGTCCGCCGTCACGCCGCGCGTCGGCCTGCTCTGGCAACCGATCAAGGAACTCGCCTTGTACGGCAACTATGTCGAAGGCTTCGGTGTGCCGAATGTCGGATCGCTGGGCGTGACCGGAGCGCCGCTGAGAGCGGAAACGTCCCAGCAGTGGGAGGCGGGTATCAAGACCGAGCTCTTCGATGGTCGGTGGACGGCGACCCTGTCCTGGTTCGACCTGACCAAGCAGAATGTGGCCACGGGCCATCACGATCCGGTGCTCGCCGCTTTGGGGTTCTCCGTGCAAACGGGCGAAGCGCGCAACAAGGGCGTCGAACTGGACGTGGCTGGAGAAGTGCTCCCGGGGCTGGATGTGATTGCGACCTACGCGTATACCGATTCGGAAATCACCCAGATGAACGACGGCACGATCGGCAATCGCTTTCCGAATGTCCCCAAACATGCAGGCAGTCTGTGGACGACGTACCGGTTCCAGGAGCCGCATCTCCAGGGATGGAAAGTAGGGGCTGGGCTGGTGGCCAGAGGAGAGCGGCAAGGGAATCGGGAGAACGACTACCAGATGCCGGGGTATGTGCTGGTCAATCTGATGGCAAGTTACACGATGCATGTCGGGGCCACGCGACTCACCGCGCAAGTGAATGTGGACAATCTGCTTGGCCAGGAGTACTTCCCGAGCAGCGCAGGCTTCGGCCGGGGTCGGATCGACATCGGAACGCCGCGCTTCTTCCTGGGATCCCTGAAGATGGAATTCTGAGGGCGTGAAACGTGAAAAGTGAGACGTGAAACGTAGGACGTGAGGCGTGAAACGTAAGACGTAAACAGTGGCAAGAAAGAGGTCATCCGGCAATTGTGAGCTGAGGGCGTAACGTGTGAAAGGAAACACGACAAACGTGACATGACGTGAACTCGTCTCACGTCTTACCTCTCAGGCGACGTCGGCTGTGAATGCAGTCCGCACCGCGAGAATGCGGTGCGGACTGTAGCAACTGTGAGCAGGAGTCGGTAGACAATTCCGCCTGCTGTTTCGTACGGTGAGGGCCTCAATTTTCCAAGAGCGCTGCCGGTGAACGCCATCATTCGCCACATGTTTCTCTCTCGGCCTTCCGGTCGAAGGTCCCGACTGGGTGCACTCGCCTGCCTGCTCGTGAGCATCAGGCTCGTGGCCGGTGTCATCTGCTCGACCTGTATTCTGCCGGAGGAGGTGCAGCAAGATCGGGTTGCCCATCTTCACGCTGTAGGAGATCGCGAACCCTGCAGCCACGGTCAGGCCCAAGCTGGGCCGATCGCGCAATGGGCCTGTACCGTCACGCAAGATGAATCGGCGTTTATCTTGCCTGACATTCCTCGTCTGCCGGTGCTGGTCTCATTCCTCGTGCCACTCGTGCTCTTGTGGCCAAGCTACCGTAGCCTCGCACTGATTGCGGCCAATGGCCGCGGTCCTCCCCTCAGCGCCTGCTAGCCCGGTACGTAACACCGTCACAACGAAACACCAGCCGCCATCGGTTGAGTCTTGGGCCATGCCTGTGCCGTGGCGCTCATGTCTTGCGATATGAGCGGGCGCGTTCTGCTCTCAGATCGCCACCGTTCACCTGCAGGCCCGGTCACGGACTCGATACCGGCCGCCGCTATGTCAGCCTGTCATTGCCGCATGCCGGCGTGAACAGGGAGGAGAGTCTTGTCATGAAGTCAGTCGAATCAGTGCAAGAAGTACGTCGATGTTGTCCAAGTCTGTGGCCGGTCGGCCGGATCGCCGCTGCCTGCGCCATGCTGATGACGTTCACGGCCTGTATCGGGCCGCATAAACCGGTGCCGACCCAACGGACCCAAGAGGCCGCAGCGCACCCTGCCGGAACTGCAGAACCATCCCCAGCTCCCGATGCGGCTTCCGCTGAGGCGCCGCCCTCGGGAGTGCCCCCTGTGCCTCTTCCCGTCCCGCCGATGGCGGAGGCGCCGGCTCAGGCATCGACACCGACGGGCAGCGACGTTCCGGTGGTGGATGTCAAACCGGTCTATGTCGTGGCGCAGCACGAATCCTACAAAGTGGACCGTGCCACCACGGCGACGAGGACCGATACGCCGATCATGGAAACGCCCTATTCGGTACAGGTGGTGCCGCAACAGGTCTTGAGGGACCAGCAGGCCGTGCGCTTGGAGACCGCGCTGAAGAACGTCAGTGGCGTCAGCGTGTTCCCAAGCTCGATTGAGGGAACGGATAGTTACATGATCCGCGGATTCGACTCGCTGGCCTATTATCGAAACGGTGTATTGAGACCGACCAACAGCATGGTCGAAACCTCGAACATCGAGCGGGTGGAAGTGTTGAAAGGACCGGCGTCGATTCTTTATGGCCGGGCAGACCCAGGCGGCATCATCAACGTGGTTACGAAGCAACCGCAGGCCACGCCTTATTATTCGTTTCAACAGCAAATCGGGTCGTATAATTTCTTCCGGACGACCGGTGATGCGACCGGCCCACTCACCAAAGACGGGAGTCTCCTCTACCGGTTCAATCTGGCCTATGAGAACTCGGAATCGTTCCGAGACTTCGTCGATCGGAAGACGATCTTTTTCGCCCCGGTCGTGAAATGGAACATTAGTCCCCGCACGCAGATCACGGCGGAGATGGAGTATCACAACATCAATACGAAATCGGATGGCCTCCTCCCGGCGCTCGGCAACCGTCCGGCTCCGATTCCGATCAGTCGGTACTTGGATGAACCGAGCTTCAGCAAAAGCGCCAATGAACGGTTCTTCACGGGCCTCAACTGGTCGCACGAATTTAATGACGACTGGAAAATCACCCATCGGCTATCCGGGGAGTTCATTCACGGCCGTGGCCATCGAGAGATCGTGCCGTTTAGTTCCGTTCAACCGGACGGCACCGTTCAGCGTTTTCTGGCCGACGTTCCGCCGGGACAGCAGGAAAATCGCTATCAAAGTTCCTTCAACCTGACCGGTCATTTCGATACAGGCATGGTCAAGCACACGTTGTTGGTCGGGTACGATTTTCTGTATCAGACCGACAAGTATAGTGTGGCCAAATGCTGTGATACCGATCCGGCGTCCAATTTCCCGATCAATGTGTTCAATCCGGTCTATGGCCTGGGGATCCCGAGTCTCGATCAAATCCCCGACAACGGCCCGTTCGGGTCGTCCCGGTCGTGGCACGGAGTCTATGTGCAGGATCAGGTCAAGTTGCCCTTCAACCTGCATGCGCTCGCCGGTGCTCGATACGATGATGCCGTGTCGCATGACACCGTGCTGAATGAGAAGACCGGAAAGGATCATCGCCTGTCTCCGAGGGTTGGCCTGGTGTGGCAACCGATGGCGTGGCTCTCGCTCTATGGTAGCTACACGGAGAACTTCGGACTCCAGAATGCCTTCGATGCAAGTCGGCAGCCTCTGCCTCCTCAGACGGCCCAGCAATTTGAAGCGGGCGTCAAGACGGAGTTTTTTGACGGCCGCTTGAGAGCGACCGTGGCCTATTTCGATCTGACCAAACAGAATATTGCCGTGCCGGTGCCAGGGACGCTCTTCTCCCGCGCGATCGGTGAGGCGCAGACACGCGGCATCGAACTCGATGTCAGCGGAGAAATTCTGCCGGGGTGGAGCGCTATCGCGTCCTACACCTATATGCCATTTGCCAAAGTTACCAACGATGTGGGCGACGATGGGAGCGGCAATCCCACCCCTGGCAATACGGGTAATCGGCTGTTCAATACGACCAGGAACATGGGCAGTCTTTGGACCACCTACGCGTTTCAGGATGAGGAACTCCGGGGTGTAAAGCTGCGTGGCCTCAAGGTCGGAGCGGGGATGCAGGCGGCTGGAGAACGGCAAGGCGATGCCGGGAATATCTTTCAGCTCCCGGGATATGCCATCGCGAATGCCATGGCCAGCTACGAATGGCGGATGGGCATGACAAAAATGACCGCTCAGCTCAACGTGAGCAATCTGTTTGATAAGACCTACTATGCCGGCACCATCGGCGGGCCGTATTTCATCATGCCCGGTATGCCGCGTTTCTTCATGGGGTCGATTCGCATGGAATTTTAGAGGCGTGAAAGGTGAAACGATGAACGTGAAATGAAGAGAACACGTCGAACGAGTTATCTTTCACGTCTTACGTTTCACGAGTCGTCGGCGGAGAACCCAGTCCGCACCGCGAAATCGCGGTGCGGACTGTAGCATCCATGAGCAGGCATCCGTAGACAGGTCGCCCGGCCCGTTCATATAGTGCCGGAGTTCTTACGGAAAGGGTGAGGTCTCAGGCGACATGCTCCGCCATCTGCACTCTCATCGACGGTCCGCGCAGGCGTCACGCGCGGTGGTACTGCTCGCCTCGCTCCTGATCGGGATTCGATTGGCGGCGGGCGTCATCCATGCCGCATGTTATCTCGATTGGGAAAAACCCCAGACACGTTCCTTTTATCTCCATAGCGGGGGCGATCACGATCGCTGCCACCATGGTCAGGTTCCCCCCGATCCCTGGGCGGCATGGGGCTGTGAGGCATCTCAAGACGAGCCGGGGTTTACGCTTCCGGAGATCCCTCGTCTGCCGCCTCTGGTCTCGTGGTTTGCCCCGCTCGTCTTCTTACTGATTTCCTGCCGTAGTTTCTCGCTGATTGCGGCCCATGGCCGCAGTCCTCCCGTCCCGCGCCCGTAACGTCAATCTGACAGTCGGTGAACATTCACGAGCCGGTCGCCCGCGCGATCCGATCTCGCTTGCGCGCAGTGCCCGGTGGCGACAGGCCAGGGGCGGTTCACGCGCGGCTACCGGCTCTCAGCCAGATTGTGCGCGCCCAAGGCAGGTGCGCGCGGGAGAGGGAGTCATGTCGTTCGAAGTCTTACCAGGAATTCAGAGTGATCGAACCCGTCCGGACACGAAGGTATACGTCGGGAACGGGCGCGTCGCCAGTAGGTTTCTGCTCATGCTGTTCTGTCTCATGGCCTTTACGGCCTGTATCGGGCCGCACAAGCCGGTGCCGACGCAGGGGAGTCAGAGTACGCAGGTTCCCACAGAGGCCGAGCCTGCTCAGGAACGAGTGGATCGAGAGGCCGCTCGATCCGAGCCGGCACCGGTACCGGTCGTTCCGTTACCTGCGCCGCCCATGGCCAGGACTCCTGTGGAAACGTCAGGCACCCCATCCGCTCAGGCAGAGGTGCCGGTCGTCGATGTCAAACCGGTCCTGGTGCTTGCACAGAGCGAGGCGTACAAGGTGTCGCAGGCCAACACCGCTACGAAGACCGATACGCCGATCATGCAGACGCCCTTCTCTGTCCAGGTGGTGCCGCAGCAAGTCATTCGAGATCAACAAGCGGTCCGATTGGAGACGGCCGTGCAAAACGTCAGCGGCGTCATCGTGCAACGCGGCGCCAACGGCGACACGTCCGACTCGTTCGTGATTCGCGGGTTCAACGTCGATCGTACCTATCGCAATGGGGTGTTAGGAGGGGGAAACAACGGGCAAGGCAAACGCGAGATGGCCAATGTGGAGCGGGTCGAGGTGCTCAAGGGGCCCGGGGCCATTCTGTATGGACGGTCGGAGCCGGGCGGCATCGTCAACATCGTGACGAAACAGCCGCTGGCGACTCCCTATTACTCCGTTCAGCAACAATTCGGTTCCTACAATTTCTACCGCACCACGGCCGATGCGACCGGGCCGCTGACCAAGGACGACACGCTGCTCTATCGTGTGAATGTGTCCTACGAGGACTCTGGCTCGTTTCGGCGGTTCATGAAGGAAGATAACCTGTTTGTGGCGCCGGTGCTGAAGTGGAATATCAGCCCACGGACGCAGATCACCGCCGAGTTGGAATATCTACACTTCGACCGGACGCGGGAATTCGGCACGCCGGTGATCGGGAATCGTCCGGCTCCGATCGGGCGCCATGATACCGTCATCGATCCTGGATTCAACCAGAATCTGGGCGATCGCTATTTTGCCGGCCTTCACGGAACTCATCGATTGAGTGCCGATTGGGAGGCCAGTCTCCGCCTCTCGTACACACATCTGAAAACGGCAGTCGATAATAATCTGTTCTTCAACTTCGCGCAGGCCAACGGCGACCTCGAACGGTTTTATTTCAATGGACCCAGTACACAGCGGAACTACCAGGCGACGTTCAACCTCACCGGACACCTGAACACCGGAGTCGCCAGGCATACGCTCCTCGCCGGCTATGACCTCTTCTATATTCTCAATAAGTTCGCCGGCGACAATGCGGTGCCCGCTCCGCCCTTCAACATCTTTGCGCCCACCTTCAGCAATCCGGCGCCGGTCTTCGATCAAGGCTCCTTCAACGGCAGCAATGCGGAGACCTGGCACGGCCTGTATCTGCAGGATCAGATCGAATTACCCTATCACCTGCATCTGCTGGCCGGGGCGCGATACGACTATGCGTTGGGGAGGGACAATCAGCTGGGCGTGACCACCTATGCGGAAGACCGCTTGAGCCCGCGCGGCGGGTTGCTGTGGCAGCCCCTGTCCTGGCTCTCGCTCTACGGAAGTTATACGCAGAGCTTAGGGCCCTCCAATGTCTTTTTCCGAACGGATGGGGTCAAGATGCGACCTCAAAGCGGGCAGCAGTGGGAGGCCGGCGTCAAAACTGAATTCTGGGACGGCCGCCTCCGCATGACGGCCGCCTATTTTGACCTGACAAAGCAGAATATCGCGGTTCCGGACGCGACGAACCTGTTGCGCTTGCGGCCGGTCGGCGAGGCGCAAACGCGTGGCATCGAACTGGACATCACGGGCGAGATCCTGCCCGGCTGGCAGGTGATCGCCGCCTATTCGTACCTTCCATTTGCCAAGATTACCCACGATGTGGCGGATGACGGTGCCGGTAATCCGACTGCCGGCGGCACGGGCAATCGGCTCTTCCTGGCGGCCAAGGATTCCGGCAGCATCTGGAGCACCTACGAGTTTCAAGACGAGGCGTTGCGTGGCTTGAAAGTCGGCGGCGGTGTGGTGGCGGTGGGCGAACGGCAAGGCGATATCGCCAATACCTTTCAGTTGCCCGGGTACGTGACGGCCAACCTGATGGCCAGCTACCAGTGGCATGTCGGGATGACGCGGCTCACCGCGCAACTGAACGTCAACAACCTTTTCGACACGAACCATTTCGCGGGGAGCGATGGTTTCAACTCTGCCATGTTCGGCACCCCGCGTTTCTTCATGGGGTCGATCCGGATGGAGTTCTGACGGCGTGAAGCGTGAAAGGTGAAAAATGAAACGTAAAACGTGAAACGTGCGGAGGAAAAGACGTTCCACGTGCTGCCGGCGAGGAATGCCGTCTGCACCGCGAAATCGCGGTGCGGACTGTAGCAACCATGAGCATCGAGTGGTAGACATGTGGATCGGAGTTTCGTATGGTAAGAGTCCTGTAACTATATGGGGTTCATCGGGTGAACGACATCTTCCGGCTCATGTCCCTCCGTGGGAGAACGGGACGAACTCCGTCGCTGCTCTTTTTACTTGCCTGTCTCCTGGTTGCCATCCGATTGGCGGCCGGGTTTGTGTGTGTGACCTGTTTTACCGATTTCGAGAAGCCGACCAGCCGCAGCTTTCACCTCCACGCCGGGGGAGACCTGAATCCGTGCCACCATGGCCGGGTCGAGGCCGGTCCCCTCATCAACTGGGCCTGCACCGTCACGCAGGATGACACGGCGTTCATCCTGCCCGATGTTCCTCTGCTGCCGGTCGTGGTCTCGCTGTTTGTTCCCCTGTTGCTCCTCGTGGTGTCCTATGGAAACCGACTGCTGATTGCGGCCCATGGCCGTAGCCCCCCTCCTGTCATCGCCTGATTTCAGTTACGCAACGCTCTTGGACCGTCGCCAATCCGGCTCGGGTCGCATTTCTTGCGGTCCTGTGCCGGGTCGTTTCACTGTCGTCAACCTCGTTCCTTGCGGGGTCGGCGGGGCGTGGACGCGTGGCGGTGTCAGGAACCTCGCGGCGCATTCCGGCTCGATTCGTTGGAGTAGTAACAATGTCGCAAGAGATCGCCGCACCGGCGTCCCTGGCAGGAGACCAGGCCGGGAAGACGCAGGCGCGACCTGTCTGGAAATATGTGTGGCGCACGTGGTGGGTGCAGGTGCACCTCTACTTGGGATTATCCGTGGGGACCTTGCTGGTGGTGTTCGGCGTGACCGGCAGTATCCTCGTATTTTTCCAGGAGATCGATGAGTGGCTGAATCCAGCCCTGCTGACGGTGTCTGTGCCGTCGCCGGGGGCTGCTCCCGCTCGTCCGCTGCAGGACATTGTGACTGCGGCTCAGCAGGCGGCGACCGCGGGGAGCCGGATCGTGCAGTTATACGGCCCCCGGAATCGTACCGGTGTGTTTGCGATCTATGCCGAGCATCCGTCGAAAGCCTGGCAACGAATCTATGTCGATCCTTACCGGGCCGTTGTGACGGGCGTCCGCAGTTACGGCGCCGATGAGTGGGTGCCGCACTATCTGATGGACGTCGTTTTTCAGCTTCATTTTGCGCTGTTTCTGGGCGAGAACGGGCTGATAATCGTTGCCGTGGGCGCATTACTCTTGCTGCTGTCGTTGATCAGCGGAGTGATGGTCTGGTGGCCGCTCACCGGCCAGTGGCGGCAGGCCTTCGCTTTGAGATGGCCCAGCACTCCGGTCCGCCTGAATTTCGACCTGCACAAGACCTTCTCCCTCTACACCGGTCTTGTGCTCGGTGCAGTCTTGCTCTCGGGCATCTGGATGAACTGGAACGATCCGTTCGTGTGGGTGGTCCGGCTCTTGTCTCCTGCCACCCGCGGACCGGAGCAGGCTCCGGTGTCCATTTCCCTTGAAGGCCGTCAATCGATCACTCCCGCGCAGGCGCTGGCGATTGCGACGGCTCGTTACCCTGAAGGGGTGCTGAATAGTCTCGTGATGCCGGAGGATTCGGCGGGCATCTATCTGGTGGGCCGGAAGGAGGTGCCGGGCCTCAGTCTTTTCTGGTCTGAACGAACCGTGAGTATCGATCAGTACAGCGGCGCCATTCTGGATGTGCGGGATCCCGCCACCCGGCGAAGCGCCGGGGAGACGTTTGCCGACTGGCAATGGCCGCTACATTCCGGCCAGGCATTCGGATGGCCCGGTCGACTGATGGTCTGTCTGAGCGGATTGGCCTGTCCGGTCATCTATGGGACCGGAGTCCTGATGTGGTGGCGAAAGCGGCGAGCACGCCGCATGCGTCCGGCCTGAAGGGGGCGTGTGCGGAGTGACGTTTCTCTGCGGTAGACTCTCAGCCGCCTGATAATGGAGGTCTTGTGTCTGCACACCCGACGATAGAACAACCGGAACCGAGGACGCCCAGTATTCATGACGCGGACTTGGACGGGTTGGCCATCCGGCGAACTGAACCGCATCTGCCCCGGCGCACCGGGCGGGGCCGGTGGTGGCTGTGGCTCCTGCTGCTGATCCTGGTGACGGGCGGCGCGTTTCTGGCCTGGAAATCAGGCCTCACCGGCTCCGGTGACACGGTGGAGGTGACCCCGGTGGTGCGCATGCCGGCAGGCGGCGTCTCAGGGCTCGCCGCCACAGGCTACGTCGTCGCGCAGCGCCAGGCGTTGATCGCTTCCAAAGGCACGGGCCGGCTGGAGTATCTCGGGGTCAAGGTCGGCGACCCGGTGAAGGAAGGCCAGATCATTGCGCGGCTCGAACATTCGGATATCGATGCGCTGTTGCAGCAGATGGTGGCGAAGCTCAACGTGGCGCGGGCGCAGCTGGGTGCGGCGAAGCCGGAACTGGAAGACGCCACGCTCCACTTCGAACGGGTGAAGATGCTGTTGGAGAAATCGTTCATCACCAAATCGGAATACGATATCGCCGGGGCGCGAGTCCGGCGCGCGGCCGCAGCGGTCCGATCGGCCGAAGCGTCCGTGATGGCGGCGGACGCAGAACGGAAAGCGGCCGAGGTTCAGCTTGAAAATACGAACATCCGCGCGCCCTTCGACGGGATTGTCGTGAAGAAACTGGCGGAACTGGGCGAAGTCGTCTCTCCGATGACCGCGTCGGTCCGTTCCGGCGGCTCCGTCGTCACCATCGTCGATCCCGCGTCCGTGATGGTCGATGCCGAGGTGTCGGAAGCCATGATCCACCGCGTCCAGGCCGGGCAGTCCGCCGAGATTCAGTTGGATTCCGTTCCGGGACACCGGTATCGCGGCGAAGTGGTCCAGGTGATGCCCATTGCCGATCGGGCCAAGGCGACGATTCTGACGCGGGTGCGATTCCTCGAATTGGATGAACGGGTCCGCGCCGAACTCAGCGCAAAAGTGACGTTCGGGCCGAAGCCCGGATCGGTCGAGGAGGACAGAGAATCCTGGGGCGTTCCCCCGACGGCCGTCGTGAGTCGCGATGGCCGTCAGATCGTATTCGTCGTCAAAGACGCGGTGGTGACGGAACGCGTGGTGGAGGCCGTCTCGACGTCGGGGCCGATACAAGCCGTTCACGGCCTGTTGACTCAGGCCGATGAGGTCGTCGTGGCGCCGCCCGCCGATCTGCGGACCGGTGCCTCGGTGACCATCCGGCGGCGGACATTGTAAGGCTGCACCGTGTACGATCCCGTCGTTACGCTCCAACGGATCTCGAAAACCTATTCGCGGGCAGGCACGGACGTGTCCGTGTTGCGCGATCTCTCCTTCACGATTCCCGCGGGAACGTTCCTCGCCATCATGGGGCCCTCGGGGTCCGGGAAAAGTACTTTGCTCAATGTGATGGCGGGGATCGATCGGCCGACCAGCGGGTCGGTCGTCGTGGCCGGCACACGACTCGACGATCTTTCGGAAGGCGACATGGCGCGATGGCGGGCGCGGCACATCGGCTACGTGTTCCAATCGTACAATCTCATTCCGGTGCTCACCGCCTCGGAGAATGTAGAACTGCCGCTCCTGCTGACACATCTGTCGCGGCAGGAACGGAGGGAGCATGTGAAGACGGCCTTGCGGCTTGTGGGCCTGGGGGAGCGGATGGACCATTATCCGCGCCAGCTTTCGGGCGGGCAGGAGCAACGCGTCGGTCTTGCCCGCGCCATCGTCAGCGACCCCACCATGATTCTGGCGGACGAGCCGACGGGCAATCTCGATCGTGAATCCGCCGAGGATATTCTGACCCTGTTCGGTCGATTGAATCGGGAACTGGGCAAAACCATCGTGATGGTCACGCACGATCCCCGCGCCGCCGAGCGTGCGCAGATGATTCGTCATCTGGAAAAGGGCGTCCTGGAATCTCCGCCATGACGCTCGGCCGGCTCGTGCTCCGCAATACGCTGCGCCGCCCGGTCCGGCTGGCCTTGACGGTCTGGGGGCTCGCCATGGTCGTGCTGGCGTTCGGCCTCATCCGTCTGACGCTCGACGAATGGCAGGGAGCGGCAAAAGCGGCCAGCAAGAACCGGCTGATCACGGTCCATGCGATGTCGGGGGCCTTGCCGCTTCCGTTGGCATACAGAGATCGCATGGCGGTGCTGCCGGGGGTGCGGTCCGTGCACTATGGCGTCGAGTTCGGCGGGATCTACAAGGATTCCAAGCAGCCGTTGGCCTCCTTCGCCGAGCCGGCGGCGACATTGCTGACCACATATCCGGAAATTCTGCTCTCCGAGGGGGAGCGTCTGGCCTTTGTGCAGGATCGCCGCGGGTGCATCGTCGGCCTGTCCCTGGCCGAGCGGTACGGATGGAAACTCGGCGATGTCATTCCGCTGACCGGGACCAGCTATCCCGGGCAATGGGAAGTGATCGTGCGCGGCATTTACCGCAGCAGCAACCTCATGATCTGGTCGGATCAGGAATTGTTTCTGCAGTGGGACTATCTCAATGAACAGGTGAAGACGACCCAGCCCGACCGCGCCGATCAGGTGTCGTGGTACGCGATCGATGTGAACGAAGGGAGTAATCCCCGGGCAGTGGCCCTGGCGATCGATGCGCTGTTTGCGAACTCGTTTGCCGAGACACGCACGGAACTGGAGCAGGCGTTCATTGCCGGGTGGGTCGAGCGGTCGAGCGCACTGCTGTACGGCCTGGAAGCGGTGTCCGCAGTCATCAACGGGATCGCGCTCCTGGTCCTGCTGAACGCGCTGGCCATGGCGGTCCGGGAACGGACCAGGGAATATGCCGTGATCAAGACGCTGGGATTTCAGCCGCGGCATTTTTGCGTCCTGGTGTTGGGCGAGTCGTTGCTGCTGGCGCTCTGCGGCGGGGCCCTGGGATTGGGCCTGCTCGTCCCCGCGTCGCGGCTCTACGCGCAGATGACCCAATCGAACGGGTACGTGGCCGCCTACGCGGTGTCGCTGGAGACGGCGGGGTTGTGCCTGGGCATGATGGTGCTGGTGGCCTTGGGCGCGGCGATCTGGCCGGCGGTCCGTCTCATCCGGATGACGACGTTGGACGGGCTGCGGCATGCGGGATAGGCGGGGGTAAGGAAATGGTGCGGTGGGGTCTGTACAGCCTCAGAAATCTGTGGGCTCGCCGTGTGACGACGGCGTTGACCGTCGTTGGTTTGGGGCTGGTGGTGTTCGTGTTGTTGGCCGTGTTGATGTTGGCCCATGGATTGGAGCGGACACTGGGGAAGACGGGCGATCCGGAGAACGTGATCATTCTGCGCAAAGGCGCACTCTCGGAAATCGGCAGCAGCCTGTCCCGCGAGGAAATACGCGCGGTGGCAGCTCAGCCGGAGGTTCGACTGACGGCGGATCGCCGGCCGCTGGCGGTCGCTGAGGTCGGACTGCAATTGACGCTGCGGAAGGGGCAGGGCGGCAGTCTGACCAGCGTGACCTTGCGGGGCACGGCACCCGAGGCGCTGGCGGTGCGGCCGGCGATCCGCCTGATTCAGGGGCGACTGTGGAGGCCGGGCACCACCGAGATCGTTGTGGGTGCCTCCATCGCCAGGCAGTTTCCGGACGCCCGCGTCGATCGGGTGTTGCACTTCGGGAATCGGGCCTGGACTGTGGTCGGGGTGTTCGAGGCCGGCGGCAGCGGATTCGACTCCGAGGTCTGGGGCGATGCGGAACAATTCCTGGCGACGTTCCATCGCACCACCTTTTCGTCTCTGACCCTCCGGTTGGTGCAGCCTGCGATGCTGCCTGCGTTCAAGGACCGGATCGAGCGGGATCCACGGTTTAAATTTTCGGTGAAACGCGAGCCGGAGTATTACGAAGGCAAGGCGGAAGGCCTCGCCAGAATGATTCGCGTCACGGGGCTGTTTCTAACCGTGGTTTTCAGTGTCGGCGCGGTGCTCGGAGCGACGATGACGATGTCGGCGTCGGTGGCGCAGCGGACGACCGAGATCGGCACGCTGCGGACCATCGGGTTCACGCGGATGGATATCCTGCAGGCGTTTCTGCTGGAATCGATGGCGCTGGGCACGATCGCGGGCTTGCTGGGAGTCGTCGCCGCGGTGGGGTTGCAGTCTATGACGATCTCCACCATGAACTTCGACACCGGCACCGAACTGGTCTTCGGCTTTCACCTCTCGGGCGAGATGATCGCGATCGCCCTCGTGTTTGCGATGCTCATGAGCATTGTCGGCGGCCTCGTTCCGGCCACCCGGGCCTCTCGCCTCGAAATTGTGCAGGCGCTGGGTGAGCGCACCCTCTGATGCGGGAGGGCGGGCATCGCTTGAATATTTCACCCTCGATCGACAGGTGTTTGAACAAGGGCTCACATTTTGTAGCACGCGTGAGCATCCGTCGGTAGACAACTTCTGCGGAACGGCGTATTTGATACGGCAGGTGAGAGCTATCAGACCATGATCCGACGGACTTCACAAACCACAGTTGCCGGCCTCGCACTCGGAATCGTCTGGGTGTATGTGGTATTGGCGCTCGTGGCACCGGGCTGTTCTTTCGCCCATGCCACCCCGTCGGATAGTCATCATCAGCATTCAGGCACGGAATCCCATTCCACCCTTTGCTCCTGGGCCTGTCAGGCGACATCGGATGTCGGCCCGATTTCCCAGGGGGATGTGGGGACTGCCTGGGTCGCTCAATCCCACACGTTGATTGCCCCTCCGCTCCTTCTGACTTCCGGGGATCCCTCGTCCCTGCATGCCCGTGCGCCGCCCATCCCCGTGAGGGGATAGTTCGGGCGGGGCGCGCGTCGCCACCGATTCATCGCACAGAGAAATTCGATCCCGTCGTTCAGGCCAAGTGCCAGGCGGGAGTCCTGTCGGTCCTGTGCTCCGCCTTGTCCGGGCGTTCGGCCCGAGCTATTTCACTCAAGCATGTTGAGTCCGAGGATGGGATTGCCCTCCGATCCCGGACCACCCGGCAGCGCAGGCGCGTTTCCTGTGACCTCCGCTGCCGGTTCCCACGACGGAACCGCGATGTGTTTTGCATCGGTCCTGAATGGTGGACCCGGTTGTGCGGGAGGCTCGTGCCCCTTCCTGCAGTCGGGGGAGGAGCGGTCACGGACCGCTCCTATCCACCGCCAAGGTGTTGAAGGGGTAAGCGAGATGGTGGAACAGCCGCTGTTGCGTGTGAAAGAGGCCGCGCAATTGCTCCAAGTCAGTAAGTGGACGATCTACCGGTGGATCGATGAAGGACGGCTCAATGCCACGAAGATCGGTGGAGGCAGCCTCCGCATTTTTCGTGTCTCCGTGACGGCGCTGGTGGAAGGCAATCGAACGGATCCGCGTCCACTTGAACCGACGCCGCACCTGAAGGCGGTGCCGCTCGGTGGGCGCAGGGCGATGAAACGATAGGTCTGTCGGAAACGGATCCTGGGGTTGTGCACCCTTCTTCAGGATCTGCCTCCCGGGGTGAGTGGGATGGCCTCCCCCTTCACCCCGGCCCCTCGGGGCCGACGGCAAGACTGAGAGGAAGGAGATGAATATGATGGTCAGAGAGATACTAAGCCTCATTGTGGTGATGGGGGTAGCGTGGAACGGCGGGATCGTGACGACGGTTGCTGAAGCGGGGGCGGCCCCCAAGGACGGCGACATCGCGCTCCCGGCCGACTATAAAAGCTGGCCGAAGTTTTTGAGCGAGGTACAGCGTGAAGATGCCAAGCAGGTACGGGAATTGTTCGTCAGCCCCGCCGGCGCCAGGGCCTGTCCGACCGCGGCGTTTCCTCAGGGCACCCAACTGGTCATGGAGTTGTACAAGGCCAAAGCGGAAGGCGAGGCCTTGGCCAAGGGGGCGGACGGAAAGCTGGTGAAAAGCGACCTGCTGAAGGTGTTCGTCATGGAGAAGAACGAGGGGTGGGGACAGGACGTCCCGGACAATTTGAGAAACGGGGCCTGGGTGTTCGGAGCCTATGGGCCTGACGGCAAGGCGCTGGCCGAAGATTTTACAAAATGCCGGGCTTGCCATGCTCCGCTCGCACAGAAAGATTTCGTGCACCGGTATGACGAGTTTTGCGCGCAGGGCCATAAGGCGCACTAGCAGGATGCGGCCGGATCGGGGGGAAATAGATGGGGCCTGTGTGCGGGTCTTGACCTACCTCCTCGCAGGAGTCCCATGGGGGAGCGGTGGTTGGCCGCTCCCCGCCCATCGGCCGATTGAGTCACAGGTCCCTCGGATCCTGGGGTTGTGCACCCTTCTTCAGGATCTGCCTCCCGGGGTGAGCGGGATGGCCTCCCCCTCCACCCCGGCCCTTCGGGGCTTTCCGGGCTGTTAGTGCGGAGAGGCCGGACACGAGGGATGCGGAACAGAGAATCGACGGAGTCGGCAGAGGGAGCGGCGCACATGGCTGATTGCACGAAGAAAGCCCCGTACTGGTTACGCATGGCATTGGTGGCCGGTATGGCCTTGTGCGGCGTCGATGGGAGCCGGGCCGCCGGCCCCGATGCCTGGCAGCAGTTGTTCGCCGACGGTGTGAAGGCCAGGGAAGCGGCGCACTATGCCGAGGCTGAGCAACTCTTGCAGCGCGCCCTCCGCGAGGCTGAGCAGGTCGGTCCCGACGACCCTCGCGTCGCCACGGCAGCCAACAATCTCGGATTGCTGTATCACGACCAGGGCCGTCTCCAGGAGGCACAATCGCTGTACACCCGTGCGCTCGCCATCTGGGAACAACACGTGGGACCGGAACATGAGGATGTCGCGGCGGCCTTGAATAACCTGGCGGAAATCGCCCATGCCGAAGGCGATTGGGCTCGCGCGGAGCCCCTGTATGAACGGGTGCTGGCGATCGAGCGCAAGGTCCTGGGCGCGGCGCACCCCGATGTGGCGATCAGTCTGAACAACCTGGCCGAGCTGTACCGCAAGCAGGGACGGGAGACAGCGGCCGAATCGATGTATCACCTGGCCCTGATTCTCATGGAAGAAGCCCATGGCACGGATCACCCCGATCTGGGCCCCGTGCTGAACAACCTTGCCGTTCTGTATAAGGGGCGCGGGCTCTATGCCTGGGCGGAACCGTTCTACCTGCGTGCGCTGAAGATGCGCCGCCTGCGATTCGGCGATGAACATCCGGCGGTGGCGATGAGTTTGAATAACGCCGCCTGCCTCTACCAGGCTGAAGGACTCTACGCGTCGGCGCAACGATATTTCGATGAGGCACTGGCCATTGCGGAACGGACATCCGGACCCCAGGCCTCCTTGACCGGCACAATTGTCGGCAATATGGCGTTTCTCGCCGATGAGCAGGGACTGTGGACGGAGGCGCAGTTGTTGTATCAGCGCGCGCTCGTCATTCAACAGGCGCAACTGGGTGTGCATCATCCCACCGTCGGGCTGTTGGTGGAGCGGTATGCGCACGTGCTCGATACTCTCGGGCAGCCGGTTGAAGCCGGATTATTCGCTGCGCGGGCCGCATCGATCCGGGCGCGGATTCAGCCGGGAGTCGTGCGGCAGGGTGCGGCCATGCGCCAGGGGCCTGCGGTCGGAGAACTCACGCGATAAGTAGAAGGCGACAGGAAGGGAGGTGCTCCATGCCGGTTAGTGCTGCGGTGGCGTCACCGCGTCGTGCGGAGATGGCTCAGGGCGCTCAAGAAAGGGCGGGGTTGAGCGTGGCGGTCGTGCGATTGCTGGCGGTCGCCCTCGATATCAGCGAGGGCTGGTCCCCGGCGCCTCCCGCTGCCACGCTCTTGATCCCGCTCGGGTATCGGGATTGGCCGAGCGTGACCTCTGCGGTGGAATCGCCCGGCGGGCGGAAACGGCTCCGGTTCTATGTCTGCCCCAAGGCGCTGCTCACGCCGGACTATGAATCGTTTCCCGTGGGGACCACGTTCGTCGTGGAGTCCGAGCCCTATCCGGAAGGCCCCGGATCCTATCGGGTCAGGCCGTCCCTGTTTGCGATGGAGAAGTGCGCCGGTCTCACGATGAATGGCGCGGGGACGCGCCAGTATGAATCATGGTTGTATGCGAGCTGGGATTCGCCCGCTCAGCAGGCCACGGCGGATCGTGGCCGGTGCGGTGTCTGCCGACTGCCCTGGCTGACGCCCGCCGACGTTCGATGATCGGTGGACGGGGCTCGACGGTTGGACTGCGCTGACCACGCAGTGAGCTCCGATGAGGGAAGCGTACGCCCATGCGCTTCCCTCTCCCACCATCTTTTTCTCGGTCCCGGGTTGCCTTCACGGTCAGTGCGGCCTCCTCTTTCCTTACTGAACACGACACGACAAATGCGGTACAATGCCGCCCAATCGAGTGCCACATCCACTTATCACACAGGAGGAATCATGATGACTGTATTGCGTTCAGGTATGCTCGCGTTCGCCCTGTCCGCGCTGGTGGCGACTGCGCCGGTGGGATACGCGCTGGCCGACGGCGGCGGGCACGTGAAGGAAACGATCAAGCACGCCAAGGAAGGCGTGGAGCACGAGAAGGAAGCGATCAAGCATCTGGAAGAGTCGGTCAAGGCGAGCAACGACCCGCATGCGAAGGAAGCGTTGGAGCATGCGAAGGAAGCCGTCAAACATGCGGAAGAGTCCCTGGCGCATGCGGAACAGGCCTCGAGCCACAAGGGCAAGGCCAAGGGCAAGTAATCTGGTCACTGTGCCAAGGGGGCGGCGAGTCCCATCCGGCGTTCCCCCTTGGAACTCTGCCGAAGGGCCTTCTGCCTGCGTGAGTTGAACGTGTTCGGCCTCGCGAGACAGGGCAAAGCCGGCCAGATCCCGGTCCCCTCCGTACGCCACATTTCAACGACACGATCCTGTAGCATCGGTAGGCATTCGTGAGCGTACATCTGTAGACGGTTGAGCGTGCTGGGGCTATAACTCGACTCCCTAGGAGGGGTCCCCCATGCGAAAACTCTTCGTGGCCGTGGTTCAGATCCTCACGCTGGCCGGCGGGTCAGGAGTATGGGCCGCCGACGATTCATTGGAGCGGTTGTTACGGGCGCAGGCGTTCAATCGGGAATTCGAGGGGTTCGATTCGTATTACGTCAGGATCGAGGCGGATCAGCCTCAGCCTGACGGGTCACATGAAGTGCTGGCGGTGGCCAGCGGGAAATTTTCGGACAATACCAAACGTATGAAAGTGCTGTTTCTCATCATCGATGGTCACATTGTCGGTGGCCAGGTGTTGGAAGGCACCGGTCTTCCCCCGTGCCTGGCACAGGAGCATCGTCCGTCCTCATCTCTTTAACCTGACAGGAGGTTCTATGTTGAGCAGGATTGCGGTTCTTTTCATGGGCGTGTTGAGCGTATTGGCGAGTGGAACGTCTGCGTTGGCCCATCAGGCCGGCGGGGTCGAGGTCGGTGACCTTGAGACCGGTTCCGTTGTGGGTCAGCCGTTCAAGGAGTTGGAAGTGGATGTGCAGTTGTATGCCATTGAAATGGGCACGCTGAAGGCCTGGTATCCGCCGACCACGGTCATCGATTTCAAAGTCCGTCCGGGCCGTCCGCTGTTGATCAAGGTGACGAATACCACCGCGACGGAGCGGGGCTTTCAAATGATCGACACGGTCAATGCCGCGTCGCCGTTCGTCTTCAAGGCCGAAGTCAAGCTGAAGCCGGGCGAGACGAAGTACATCGGCGTGCCGACCAGCGATTTGTTTAACGCCACCCAGGGAAACACCCTGAGCTACCACGACCATCTGAATCCGAAGCAGCCGGGCGGCAAGTTGGTGATGATCAAGTAACCGACACCGTCTGTTGGGTGAGTAGACACGCCCCGTTCATCCTTGTGGATGGACGGGGCGTTGTCGTTTCTTCACCGCTGTCGAACCGACGATCGACAAACGGCCGGGGTTACCAATAATAGGGAAAGCGCCCGTAGGGTCCCCAGTAGGGATGCCAGAACGGACTGTAGTACGGATAGGGGCGGACACGGGACAGATTCGAGTCTTGCGATGGAATCCAGGTGCGGAACGATTTGATGTCGATCACGGGATACGTATAGTCGGTCTCGTCGAGCGGCAAGGTGATGGAGCCGGTGAGCTCACCGGTAATGGTCAGGAACGTGCCCTGGGGAATGGTGGCCGGATCCAGAAAGTCCCGTTGGACCGCGACAAAGCGCCCCTGGGATTTCATCAAATCGAGGGTCGGTTGTTGCGAGTCGTTGAGTGGTAACTGCAGCACTTCGATCCGCGTGCCGTCTTTCATGCGTCGCGCGGCGAGCACCTGCCCGCCGAGCACCAGGGTCTGTCCTTTGAAGGAGTCCGGTGCGGCTTTGATTTGAGAAAACGGCGGAACGTGCGGGCCGCCGTCGGCTGACTCGTGCATGTCGCCGGAGGTGGCGCAGGCCGTCAGGATCGCGGCGAACCACAAAATGCCGATCCCCTGTAGAAGTTTTACTCGCATCGTTGGCATTATATCAGACGCATAACTGAGCGAGCATTGTTTATAATGCCGATGAACCTGTTGAACCGAACCGAGTTTGAAAAAAGGAGTGCAGCGTATGGCGAAGCGTCGTGGATGGCGGGTCAGTCTGTTGATGGGCCTGATGGCGGTGGCGGCTCTCGGGTTCGTGGGCATCGCGCAGGCGGGCAAGGCGGAACTCAAAGGGAACTTCCAGGTGCTGAGCGACGAGAAGTCGACACACAAGCCGGGGAAAGTGCAACTGACTGAATTCGCAGATTTCTACTGCCCGCATTGCCACCGGTTCGACGGCGAGGGGCTGGCGATTCTGGAGAAGGAATTCGGCAATAAGCTGGAAGCGGTCATGGTGGGGTATCCCGTGATTCCCGGCAAGTTGCCGACCGCCTTCGATATGTATGAACAGGCTAAGACGATGGGGAAGGGCGCTGAGATGAAGCGGGCGTTGTTCCGGACCATCCATAAGGACAAGATCGGCATCATCGACAAGGCGATCCGTGAAGTGTTGATTCGTGAAGTCGGGCTCGACCCGGTGGCGTTCGAAGAGGGATTAGCCAGCGCCAAGCCGGCGAAGGCTTTTGAAGATGGCAGGAAATGGGGTGATCGCATCAAGATTCAACAGACGCCCACCGTCCTGCTCGACGGCAACATCAAGGTTGAGCAAATCGATCCGGAGAATTTGAAGCTGATCATTCACAGCATTCTGGACGGAGACGGCACGAGAAAATGATCGGAGCAAATAGCTGATGGCGTGTGGCTTATAGCAGGAAGGAAGGGAGTGACGGCATGTTCGTTTCTTCCGATTCTTGACTATACGCTATATGCCATCGGCCATAAGCTCTTCGCTTCCCAGTGGAGTGATGAATGGCGACTGATCCGATCTGCGGCATGACGGTGGAACCGGCGACGGCGGCGGGCCGGTTCGACCATGAGGGCCGGACCTACTATTTTTGCAGTACCCGTTGCCTCGATCGGTTTCGTGCTGCGCCGGATCAGTATGTGAAGACCGCGTCCGTTGCGACCGCCGCTATGCCTGCTGCCGGTCGGCGTTCGCTGCCGATGATGCAGACGACGCCTGACCAACAGACGGTTGCGGGCGGTGAGCGGGACCCCGTTTGCGGGATGACCGTTCAGCCTGCGACCGCCGCCGGGTCGCATGCGCATGCGGGCCAGACGTATTATTTTTGTTGTCAGGGGTGTCTCGAAAAGTTCCGGGCCGATCCGGTCCGGTACTTGTCGTCGTCGCCCGTCGCATCGACAACAGCGTCACGGCAGTTCGGGGGCAAGTCGCTCCCGATGCTGGACGCCCCGGCGCCGGGCAACGCGCTCTCAGGCGTCATCGATCCGGTCTGTGGCATGACGGTGGATCCGGCGACGGCGGCCGGGTCGTTCGACTATCAGGGCACGACCTACTCCTTCTGTTGCCAGGGCTGCCTCACCAAGTTTCGCGCCGATCCGCAACGGTATCTCGCCCCTGCCTCTGCTCAGTCCACTGCGCCTGCTGTCCCGCCCCCTCCCGGGACGAAATATGTCTGTCCCATGTGTCCTGAGGTGTTGGAGGAAAAGCCGGTGCCCTGTCCGAAATGCGGGATGGCACTGGAGCCGGATTCGATTCAGCCGCTGCCGACCAAAACGGAATATGTCTGCCCGATGCATCCCGAGGTGGTGAAGGCGGAGCAGGGAGCCTGTCCGATCTGTGGGATGGCGCTGGAACCACGAACCGTCACGGTCGAAGAAGAGCTGAATCCTGAGTTGGTGGACATGGCCCGTCGGTTCTGGGTGGGTCTGGGTCCGGCGGCGGTGGTCTTTGTGCTAGCCATGTCGCACATGTTTCCCGGGCATCCGATGCAGCATCTCGTGACCGATACGCAATCGGCCTGGGTGCAGTTCCTGCTCAGCACGCCGGTGGTGCTCTGGGCCGGATGGCCGTTCTTTCAGCGCGGCTGGGCGTCGATCGTCCATCGCAGCCCGAACATGTTCACGCTGATTGCAATCGGGACCGGCACGGCCTACCTCTACAGTGTGTTTGCCACATTGTTCCCCGCGCTGATTCCGCAATCGTTCCATCTGGAAAGCGGGGCGGTGCCGGTGTACTTCGAAGCGGCGGCGGTCATCACCGTGTTGGTCCTGCTGGGGCAGGTATTGGAATTGCGGGCCAGGAGCCGAACCACCGGCGCGATCCGGGCTCTCCTGGGACTGGCGCCCAAGATCGCGCGGCGCGTGCGAGAGGACGGCCGTGAAGAAGATGTGTCGCTCGACCAGGTGCAAGTGGGATATCGCTTGCGTGTGCGACCGGGAGAACGGGTGCCGGTCGATGGAGTCATTTTGGAAGGCGCGACGGCGATCGATGAGTCGATGATTACCGGCGAATCGTTGCCGGTTGAGAAAACCACCGGGGATCGGGTGACGGGCGGCACGATCAACGGTTCCGGCGGTCTGGTGATGCGGGCGGATCGCGTAGGGGCGGATACGCTGTTGGCGCATATCGTGCAGATGGTGGCGGAAGCGCAACGCAGCCGGGCTCCGATTCAACGGACCGCCGATGTCGTGGCCGGGTATTTTGTTCCGATTGTGGTCGGCGTGGCGATCGTGACTGGCCTGGTGTGGGCGTTGATCGGGCCGGAACCGCGCCTGGCCCATGCCCTGTTGAACGCCGTCGCCGTGCTGATCATTGCCTGCCCCTGCGCCCTGGGTCTGGCGACACCCATGTCGATCATGGTCGGGACCGGTCGCGGTGCGGCGGCAGGTGTCCTGTTCAAGAAAGCGGAAGCGCTGGAGACCATCGAAAAAGTCGATACGCTGGTCTTCGACAAGACCGGCACCCTCACCGAAGGTAAGCCCAAATTGCGTGTCGTGAGCGCCATCGCTCCCTGGTCAGAAACGGACCTGTTGCGACTGGCGGCGTCTGTCGAGCGGGGGAGTGAGCATCCGGTAGCCGGCGCGATTGTGAGCGGAGCTGAGTCGCGGGGCATCGCGTTGGAGGCGGCGTCGGGGTTCACGTCAACAACCGGAAAAGGCGTCATGGCGACGGTCGGGACCAGGCGGGTGGCGGTCGGAACGCTCGATTTGTTGCGAGGCCTCCGCATGGACGACGAAGCCTCCCTGGCTGCGTTGGAAGCGAATGCTGAATTGATGCGGCAGACCGGGCAAACCGTGATGTTTGTCGCCGTCGATGGCCGGACGGCCGGGTTGCTCGGGGTGGCCGACCCGATCAAGAGTTCGACCTCCGAGGCGTTACGTCTCTTGCGGCAGGAAGGCATTCGCCTGGTGATGGTGACCGGCGATCATGCCGTGACGGCGCAGGCGGTGGCGAAGGAGTTGGGTTTGGATGAGGTCCGGGCCGGCGTGAAGCCGGATGAAAAGAGCAAGATCGTCCAGAAACTTCAGCAACAGGGTCATGTGGTGGCGATGGCGGGGGATGGCGTGAACGATGCTCCGGCACTGGCGCAGGCGGATGTCGGCATTGCCATGGGAACCGGAACCGATGTGGCGATGGAGAATGCCGGGGTGACGCTGGTGAAGGGCGATTTGCGCGGGATTGTCCGGGCACGCCGCTTGAGCAAGGCCACTATGCGCAACATCCGCCAGAATCTCTTCTTCGCCTTTGTGTACAATATGATCGGGGTTCCGGTCGCCGCCGGGCTGTTGTATCCGTTTTTCGGTCTTCTCCTCAGTCCGATGTTGGCCAGCGCGGCGATGACGTTCAGTTCCCTCTCGGTGATTTCGAACGCGTTACGCCTCCGGCATGCCGATTTATGAGTTCTGAGTGTGCAAGCCTCTGCCGCATGATAGGCTGGGGCCTGCCGTTTCTAGCAGGATGCGGAAAAAGTCCGCCAGCGTCGTTCTCGCATCACTCAGAGGCTCACCGTACCGCGAGAGTACGATTCGCCTCTTCGCTCGCTGCGGCCTTGCTGGACGGCCTTTTTGCGCATCCTGCGGTTTTTTTTGACGCGAGACGGCACTGGAGCTCAGTCCGAGCTATTGCGCGACAAGCTAGTTTTTGTGCATCCTGCTAGGGATGTTTCACACCATGTCGTCACGTGGATCACAAACGGGCCTGTTGGCTCTGGGAATCGCGGGCGTCCTACTGGGCTGTTGGCCTGAGGGTTCAGCCTCGGCTTCTGATTTGCTTGCACCGCGTCTGTCAAAGGTCAGCACGGCGGGCGATTTGCAGGCCCAGGTGCGGGCCACTGCGGCCAAGGTGCTTCCCGCTGTCGTCAGCATCGCCTCGACGGTGATGGTGCACGATCAAGCCTTCAGCGATGAGGGGCTGCCTTTCGGCATGTTCAAAGACGTGCCGCCGCGTCGCCAATACGGGCAGGGCTCCGGGGTCATCGTCTCGTCGGATGGGTACATCATCACCAACAACCACGTCGTGGCCGATGCCGTGGATGTGGAAGTTATTCTCGCCGATCGACGGCAGTTCAAAGGGCGGGTGGTCGCGACCGATCCGAAAACCGATGTGGCGGTGGTGAAAATCAGCGCCACCGGCCTTCCTAGCGCGGCCTGGGGCGATTCCAGCGCGCTCGCCGTCGGCGATTTCGTCCTCGCGATCGGCAATCCCCTCGGTCTGAGCCGCACCGTCACCTTCGGCATCGTCAGCGCGGTCGGTCGCGCGGATGTGGGGGTGGCCGATGTGGAAGATTTCATTCAGACCGATGCGCCGATCAATCCCGGGAATTCTGGCGGGGCCCTGGTGAACACTAACGGAGAGTTGGTCGGGATCAACACGGCCATTGCGAGTCCGACGGGCGGCAGCGTCGGCGTCGGGTTTGCGATTCCCAGCAACATGGCGAGAACCGCCATGCAGAGTCTCATCAAGACGGGCCGGGTCGTTCGGGGATTTCTGGGGGCCTCCACGCAGGATGTCACACCGTTGCTCGCCAAGACGTTCCACCTGCCGGATGTGAAGGGTTCGATCATTACCGACCTGCAGGCCAAGGGCTCCGCCGAACGGGCGGGATTGAAGCGCGGCGATGTCGTGGTACGTTTCGACGGCCGCGACGTGATGGACAGCGGCCATCTGCGCAATCTGATGGCCACCGCGGCCATCGGCAGCAAACACCGGATCGAGCTGCTCCGCGATGCCAAGTTGATGCAGACGGACCTCACCGTGCAGGAAGCGCCGCGGGAGCGGCCCAAGAAAACGCAGACGGCAGATGCCGCTAGTTCCACCGCACATCCCCTGTCCGGTGTGATCGTGGATGAGGTGACGCCGGCCCTGGCGCGACAGATGGATTTGCCGGTCAACGCCGGTCTGGTCGTGACGGATATCGAAGACGGCAGCCTGGCCGAAGTCTCCGGGCTTCAGCCCGGCGATCTCCTGTTGGAACTCAATCGACAGCCCATCCCCAACTTCAATACCTTTCAGCGGCTCGCTGAACCGCTCCGGTCCACTGATCTCGCCCTGTTGCTCGTCAATCGTCAGGGCAGTCTGCTCTACATCCCCATCCAAAGCGAATAGTCGGGTTCGCACCCTTTCTAAAAAAACGACCTGTACCCACGCTGAATGTGCTGCGGAGTCGGCGCCGATGCCCTGTGGAAACTTTCGGAAAAGTTGAATTTACACGCAGGTACGACATACTGAGTCGGTACCAGAGAGACTCGGAGGATTCCACTTCAAAGAGGTGCATCGTGTGGTCGATCTCGCGGGTGAGTTGTCTGCTCGCCCTCTGGCTGTGCGCGGCCTGTGCGCCTGAGCCGGAGGCGGCGCCGTCGTATCTGCTCGGGGTGTGGGAAACGGCGGCCGAAGGTTACACGGACCAGCATATGTTTATCGATGAGCGCCGGATCGGATTCGGCACCAGTGCCGTCACGGCGGATGGGTATGTGATCACGCAGATCGATGAAAGCCGTGAGGGGACCAAGACCCTCTTCGTCGTCTCCTATCAGGGTGAAGACCAAACCAAGTACCAATTGGCATTTTTTTATGAGCCGGCCGCCGGCGGCAGGATTATCTACAAGAATCAGGATCATTTGGTCTGGACGAGAAAGGTTGCGACATCATGAGCCGGCCACGGTTTCGACGCCATTTTCTGTGGGACACGGTGCAGCCACGTTTCCTGGGTCTGAGCTTCTGTTATGTGGTGGTGGTGATCGTTGCCGTGTCGGCCGCGCTGTTTCTTCCGTTGATGCTCCAACTGGAGCATCTGCCTGTCTCCAGCCCGGAGGCACAGCGGGTGGCAGACCAGTTTGAGTTATTGCACAGCCGCTTCTGGCCGGTGGTGGCGGTGGTGTCTCTTCTCCTGCTCGTGCACGGGGTATTTTTTTCACATCGGATCGCGGGCCCCCTTACCTCCATGCGGAAGCGCAATGTTTGGGTGAAATGGTCGGCGCGTTGCGGGAGAAGATCGCCCGTATCGAAGCGCACCATGCCGACATGGCTCCGCAGTTGGAGCGATTGAAGCAGGCGGCGGCGCGAGGTTCGTTCCGCGAGGTAGAGCAGGAGGCGGATCGCCTTCGATCCACCGTCGATCAACTCGCGCAGGCGATGGAACCGTTTCAGACCAAGGCGGATGTGATCGAGGCCCGGCCGGTATCCTTGCCCTCTGCATCGGGATTTTAGGTCGCGTATGGCAAACAACACAGATTGCCGCGGGCAGCGTGGCTTTACGATCATTGAATTGATGATTGCCGTGGCGATTGTCGGGGCGTTGGCGGGTTTGGCGATCCCGAACTATCTGGGCTATCTCGACAAGGCCAGACTAGCCCGCTGCATTGCGGAAGTTCGCTACATCGAGCGAGCGATCGATTCGTATGAAGCCGCGAATGACGTATTCCCGAACACGTTAGCCGAAGCGGGGGCAGGCGACATCGCCGACCCTTGGGGAAATCCCTATGAGTATCTGAATATTGCGGCGTTAAGCCTGCCCGGGAACGGTGGCGGCAATGGTAACGGCGGTGGGAATGCGGGTGGGAACGGAAACGCAGGTGGCAATGGAGGTGGCGGAGGCAATGCAGGTGGGAATGGCGGTGGCGGTGCAGGAGGCGCCGGCAGTGGCGGGGGAAATGGGAACGGGGGCGGCAACGGCGGCGGGAATAAGACCTCCTATTGGTTTGAGCCAGACAGCGCCTATGCGGCCCAGGGAGGTGGCGGGAACGCCAGCAAGGGGAAGCCGCGCAAGGATCGCTTTCTCCATCCGATCAACTCCGACTACGACCTCTATAGTATGGGCAAAGACGGCGAGAGCGTAGAGCCGCTCACGGCTAAGAAAAGTCACGACGATGTAATCCGCGCCAATGACGGCAGCTTTGTCGGCTTGGCCGTCGAGTTCTAGCAGGACGAGACTTCGTGCAGATTGAACGGTCGTTTCTCAGTAGTCGTGTCGCCCGCAGGGTCTTCTTTCTCTTCATCCTCTGCGCCCTTTTGCCGGTCGGCGCGCTGAGCCTGGTGTCGTTCAGCGACGTGACCGGCCAGCTCACTCAGCAGGCCGAGCGTCGGGTGCGGCAGGAGAGTAAGGCTATGGGCATGGCCGTCTACCAACGGCTCCTCCTGCTGGAAGCAGAACTGCTCTCGATCAGCCGACAGCACCATGCGATCATCCCGACAGCGCCGGGCGACCTCCCGACACGGCCGCTTCCGAGCACACCGGGGTTTCCAGGCATGGCCTACGTCTCGGGCGATGGCGCGACGCGCGTCTTTCTCGGCGAGCTGCCGTTGATTCCCACTCTGTCGCCGGCGCAATGGGCGTTGCTCCGCCAGAACAAAACGTTGTTGACGACGGCGACCGATGACACCGGAGCCAGGCGCCTGTTTCTGGTCAGGCTTTCCGAACCCGATACGGCGGCCGTGGTGGCTGAAATCAACGGCGATTATCTGTGGGACCTGGCCGGCAGCATGACGCTCCCGGCGGAGATGTCCATGTGTGTATTCGGGACCGCGCCGGAGGTTCTGTTCTGCAGCCCTTCCGCTCCCGCTACATTGAGGGAGCAGCGGGTCGGGCAGGGCGAAGGGGGCAGCACGTCTCTATTGGAATGGCGAGATGAAGAAGATTCCTATATCGCAGGCTATTGGGCGATCCCGCTCCGGTACCAATTTTCGACGGCGCCGTGGACCGTGCTGTTGAGTGAATCGCGAAGCTCGGTGCTCGCGCCGCTGGCGAGCTTTCACTATCGCTTCAGCCTGGTGGTCGTGATCGCGCTGTTGTGCGTGGCGTTGCTCAGCGTGAATCAAATCGGGAAGACCATGGTGCCGTTGGAGGAGTTGGGCAAGGGCACCAGGCGGATTGCCAAGCGAAATTTTTCGACGCCGGTGCAGGTTAAGAGCGGGGATGAGTTCGAGGAGCTGGCGGCCTCCTTCAATGCCATGGCAAGCCGGCTGAATCAGCAATTCACGCAGCTGGCCACCATCCATGAGATCGACCGATCGGTGCTGTCGGTGCTCGACCCCAGCCGGATTGTCGATACGGTTCTGGCCAGGTTGCGCGAGGTCTCTCCCTGCCAGGGCCTGGCCGTGTTATTGATCGATCCATCCGAGCGCACTCGTGGGTGGCTCTATGCCAGACTCGGGCCGGAGAGCAAGCAGACGACGATGCAGGGTGTGACGGTGACGGAGGCTGAGAGCCGGATGCTCACGGCGCATCGGGACGGCTCGACTCTGGTGCAGCCGGACGGAACAGGGGCGTTTGCCGCCCTGAGTGGGCAAGGGAGCGAGTCCCTCCTGGTGCTGCCTCTCTTCCGCTCGCACGATCTGTTAGGCGGGATTGTGTTGAGTTACCGGAAGGCGCCCGACATGCACGCGGATCATCTCGTGCAATTGCGTCAGTTGGCCGATCAGGTGGCGGTGGCGCTGAGTAACGCCTCGGATCTCGCGGAACGGAAGCGGGCGGAATCGTCTTTGCGGGAGAGCCATACGCAGTTGGAAGCCGCTATGGCCGAACTCAAGACGACGCAACAGCAGATGGTCCAGCAGGAGCGGTTGCGGGCGCTCGGGCAAATGGCGAGCGGGATCGCGCACGACTTCAATAATACCCTGTCGCCGATCATGGGTTTCAGCGAACTCCTGCTCATCGCGCCCCAGATGTCGGCGGATCCCGCGCAACTGAAGGAATATCTGCAGACAATCAATATGGCGGCCAAGGACGCGGCGAAGGTCGTCAGCCGGCTGCGGGATTTCTATCGACCCCGCCTCGACGCGGACCTGGCCGGCATCGTCGATCTGAACAGCCTGGTCCAGCAAAGTGTGAAGCTCAGCCAGCCGAAGTGGAAGGATCAGGCTTTGGCGAACGGCGTGGCGATCGAGATCAAAACGGAATTGGAATCGGTGCCCTCGGTCGCAGGGCATGAATCGGAATTGCGCGAGGTGCTGACGAATCTGGTGTTTAATGCCGTGGATGCGATGCCCAACAGCGGGTCGATTACGCTCCGCACCAAAGTCGACGGCGATGCGGTGCGCCTGGAAGTCAGCGATACCGGCACGGGCATGACGGAAGAAGTGCGTCAACGTTGTCTTGAACCGTTCTTCTCCACAAAAGGAGAAAAGGGCTCCGGTTTGGGATTGGCCATGGTGTACGGCATCATCCGGCGGTTGCGTGGCACCATCGATATCACGAGTGCCGTCGGCGTCGGGACGACGTTCAGCATCCGGCTCCCGATTCAAGCGGAGGCGGAGACGAGCACAGACCATGGCGGACACAACATGGACGGGGTCCGGTTGCAGGTCCTGGTCGTAGACGACGATCCGTTGGTGGGCCGTGTGACGGGCGAATATCTCCGGGTGGCTGGGCACCGTGTGGAAGTGGTCGGGAGCGCGGCCGAGGCGATCAAGCGGTTCAATCCCGAGCGGGTCCATCTGGTGGTGACCGATCACGGCATGCCGCATATGACCGGTCGCCAGTTGGCCGGGGTGATCAAAAAAGTCTCGCCTGAGACGCCGGTGCTGCTGTTGACCGGAGGCGACCAACTCGAGCAGGAGGACACCGTGTCGCAGGCGGTCGATGCAGAATTGAGCAAACCGCTGACGATGGGGGCGCTCCGGCAGGCGCTGTCCAGGCTCCGGTATCCGAAATCACTCCCTGCGGAGAGCCAGAAAGAAATTGGTGATGCGGCATGAGGATGGTAGGGTGGAAGCGGTAGGATTTCGAGAACCAGGAGCACGGGTGTTGCCATGTCGGATCTTGATGTGAGCGCCGTCAAATTGCTGTTGATCGATGATGAGCTGCCTAGCCTCAAACTGATGGAGGCGATCCTCAAGCAGGCCGGCTACGAAAAAATTACCACGACGACCGACCCGCGTCAGGCGGTGCCGTTATATCAAGAGGTGAAGCCGGATCTGATTGCGACGGACATGCGTATGCCGCATATGGATGGATTCGAAGTCCTACGGCAGTTGACCGCCGTCATTCCCGCCGAAGACTATGTGCCGATTCTCGTCATTACCGGCGAGCTCGACGCTCCGACGAAGCACAGGGCCTTGGCGGAGGGCGCCAAGGATTTCCTGAACAAGCCGGTGGATGCTACGGAAGTCGTACTCCGCATCAAAAACCAACTGGTCACGAGGCAGCTGCATCGACAGCTGCGTATGCACAATGAACATTTGGAAGCGCAGGTCCGCTTGCGCACCAAAGTCGTGGAGCAAACGCAGCTGGATCTGCTGAACCGTCTCGCGCTGGCGGCGGAATATCGGCATGACGCGACCGGCGGCCATGCGTGGCGGGTCGGACGGATGGCCATGTTGCTGGCGGAGATGAAGGGGCTGCCTGCGGATCAGGTGGATATGATCAAGACGACCGCTCCGTTGCACGATATCGGGAAAGTAGGCCTGCGCGATTCCGTGATCCTGAAGGACGGGCCCTATGTGACGGCTGATTGGGAGGCGATGAAGCAGCACACCAAAATCGGCTCGCGGCTCCTGTCGGATAGTCGGGCTCCTCTGTTGATGATGGCCCGCGAGATTGCCCTGACGCATCATGAGCGGTGGGATGGAGCCGGCTATCACGGGATTAAAGATGTGCAGATCCCGCTGGCGGCGCGGATCGTGGCGCTGGCCGATGCGTTCGATATCATGACGCACCCCTGCTCATACAAAGCGACGATGACGCTCAGCGAAGCCAAAGATGAAATCGCCGCACAGGCCGGCAAGCAGTTCGATCCCGAGTTGAGCGCCTTATTCATGCAGCTCATCGACCGTGAAGGCGAGAAACTGTTCGCCGCAACGGGCCCGCTTCAGATGGTTGCGTAACAGCTCTCTTTCCGGTCCGATTCCTCCCGCTGGCGCCTCACCAAACATTCTCTTCACGGCCGCTTGACGCAGTCACGTCCGGCTTTGTATTATCCGTGCCACGATAATAAATTTCGTAACACGGATATCACGGCGATGAAGCAGCTTGCACGATTCGGCGTCTCGCTCGATCAGGATCTTCTTGCCGATTTCGACCGGCTGATCGAACGTCGCCGCTATACCAACCGCTCCGAAGCGATCCGCGACTTGATCCGGGACAATCTGGTCGGGCAGCAATGGGACGAGAATAGGGAGACCGTCGCCACGATCACGTTCGTGTACGACCATCATGTGCCGGGGTTGACGGGGAAACTCACCCATATCCAGCACGATTTTCAGGGACACATCATGGCCGGAATGCATGTGCATCTCGACCACGATCACTGCCTGGAGGTGCTGGTGGCCAAGGGCAAAGGGGCTGCCATTCGCAAGGTGGCCGACGCGTTGCTGAGCGTGAAGGGCGTGAAGCACGGCAAGCTCACCATGACGACGACGGGTAAAGGACTGAGTATCTGATGACGATTTGTGTCGTGGATGGACGCGGCGGCGGGCTGGGAAGCCGGATGGTCGCCGGTTTGCGCGGGCTTGTGGAGGACGGTCACGCAATTATCGGCCTGGGCCTTAATAGCGCCTCCGCGGAGGCGATGGCTCGAGCCGGCGCGACCTTCACCGAAACAGCCCCGCAGATGATCCACCGACGGCTCTACGCGGCGGATGTCATTGTGGGTTCCTTGAGTCTCCTCATGCCCGGGTCGATGTTGGGGGAAGTCACTCCCGTACTCGCGCAAGCCGTGCTGGAATCTTCGGCCAGAAAGGTGCTGCTCCCTCTCAACAAACGGAAGGTCGAAGTCGTCGGCGTCCAGGGACGAACCCTCGATGCGCTAATCGACCATGCCCTGCAGCGTTGTGTGTGTCTGCTCCAGGCGACTGCCTGATCGAACCCGCCGATTGTACATCTCCGATTGCACAGTCAGATCACGAGGGTCTGAAGCGGCCGCCAGGGGCTATGCGTGGACCATTCTGAGCGCTTTGTCCGCTCACGTGATGTGATTGGGAGTGATCATGCGGTGGATCGGATGGGCGATCGGTGCGGGAACAATCGTGTTGAGTGTCGGTGTGGCGGCGTTCGCCCACGATCCCGATGCGCCTGACCTCGACGTGCCTGAGGTGACGGTCGAATCCGACCGCCCGGTGGCGGCTTCGTCGCAGCAATTCATTCCCGACAAGGAATATCTCCTCCAGCCGCAAGGGCGCCCGGCCCAGGTGCTCCGCCTCATCCCGGGATTTATTGCCGTCGAACATTCCGGCGGCGCCGGCAAGGCCGACCAATATTTTTTGCGCGGGTTCGATGCGGATCACGGTACGGATGTCGCGTTTTTTGCCGACGGCATGCCGATCAACCTGCGCTCCCATGCGCACGGCCAGGGGTATACCGACCTCAATTTCATCATTCCGGAAACCATCGAGGGCCTCGACGTGTACAAGGGAGCCTATCTGCCGGAGTATGGCGATTTTGCGACGGCGGGGGCGGTGAATTTCAGGACGCGAGAGGTGGTGAAGGAGGGCGTGGTGCAGTCGGCCGGCGGGCAGTTCCATACGCAGCGCCACCTGTTGATGTTTTCTCCGACGACGGACCGTGTTCGCTCGCTGATTGCTGCCGAAGGGTACTACACGAACGGACCGTTTCAACAGGACAACCGTTACTTCCGGGGCAACCTGCTCGGGAAGGCGACGATGAATCCGAGTGCCCGGTCGGAGCTGTCGGTGACCGGGACCTTTCACAAGTCTCAATGGAATGCGTCGGGAGAGATCCCCTTGCGCGCGGTGCAGGACGGGTCGTTGGATCGGTTCGGTGCGGTCGATCCTTCCGAGGGTGGGCGAACGATGCGCAGCACCGGCCGGCTCAATTATCACTACGACACGACGTCGGGCGGCCGTTTTTTTGCCAATGCCTATGCGCAATACTACCGCTTCGATCTCTTTACGAATTTTACATTTTTCCAAAACGATCCCGTCAACGGCGACGGGTTTCAGCAGTCCGATCGGCGGGTTATGTATGGCGGCGACATCGGCTACAAGCAAACCGCACGATGGTTCGACATGGACGGCGCTGTGACTGTAGGGGTGCAATCACGGGTCGATCACATTCATGCGCGGCTCGGGCCGCAAGTGCTCAGAAATCCGCTCGGGAGCACGAGCGATACGGATATGACCGAAGCCTCTTATGCCCCCTTTCTCAAATTGGAAGTGCAACCGACACCCTGGATGCGTCTGGCCGGCGGGGTACGGAGCGAGGTGTTTACCTTCGATGTACGCAATCGTTGTCAGACCTGCGTGGCGCAAGCCTCCGGGACCGCCGATTCCGGTCTGGTGTTGCCGAAGGCGAACCTGATCCTCGGCCCTTGGTTGAGAACGGAATTCTTTCTGAACTATGGCGAGGGGTACCATAGTAACGATGCGCGCTCGGCGGTGACTTCGGCCGCTTCACCGCTGGCGAGAGCCAAGAGTTATGAGGTCGGCCTTCGCTCAAGACCGTGGGGTTCGGATGGTATCGAGCTGACGGCCACGTTCTGGGCCCTGGATATGAAGCAGGAACTGGTGTTTGTCGGTGATGAGGGAACGACGGAGATTCGTGGCGCATCCCGTCGGCGCGGTATGGAGGTCGGGGCGCGCGGGCAGGTTTGGGGGCCGGTGTATTTCAACGGCAGCATCACCTGGACCAAGGCGGAGTTCCGCAACGGCGATGCCATTCCCCTGGCGCCGCAAGTCACGGCGTATGGCGCGCTGCTGCTGCGGTGGCCGGAAGGACTAACCTCCCAGCTGCAAGCGACGTATCTGGGCGTTCGCCCGCTGACGGAGGATCGCAGCATCCGCGCGCCCTCCTGGATCGATATCGACTTGTCCGAACGGTACCAGATTCCGATCAAGCTGGCACATGGGCGACTCGAAGCGTTTCTGTTTGTGCAGAATCTACTCAATACGAAGTGGGAGCAGGCGGTCTTTGCCTTTGAATCGAGGCTGAGAAACGAAGCAACAGGCGTGACCGACATTCACTTTGTCCCGGGCAATCCGCGGATGGTGATGGGGGGCGTCGCATGGTATTTTTAGCAGGCGGCTGAAAAAGCCCGCCAGCGACGTTCTCGCCTCGGTACCGTCCTCAACGTAGCCAATGGGCTACGCCTCCGGCGGTACCATCGGCTGCGGCCTTGCTGAACGGGCTTTTTGAGCCGCCTGCTATTCGATCGGCGTCATCTCACATGTGGGGAAGGGGACATAAAGGATTTCCAATGAGTCGACTGAACCGGAAGATCCTGGATCGTTCCTACTTTAGCTGTTCAACGGTTGAAGTCGCGCGGTCGTTGATCGGCAAGTACCTTGTACGGGACAACGGGGCCGGGTTGATGGCCGGAAAGATCATCGAGGTCGAGGCTTACGTCGGCCCGGAGGACAAGGCCTGTCATGCATCGAAAGGACGAACGGCCAGGACGGAAGTGCTGTTCGGGCCGCCTGGAATGGCCTATGTGTATCTCTGCTACGGGATGCACGAGATGTTGAACGTGGTGACCGAGCAGGACGGCTATCCGGCGGCCGTCCTCCTGCGGGCGGTGGAGTGCGACGGGTTGCTCATCGATGGACCGGGCCGGCTGACCCGCGCATTCGGGATCGATCGCCGATTGAACCGCTGGGATCTCACAGCCGGGGCTACACTCTGGTTTGAGGATCGTGGGGACTCGTTGCCGCAAGACGCCCTCAAAACCTATCCGCGGATCGGGGTCGATTACGCCGGGGAATGGGCGAAGAAACCCTGGCGGTTTCGATTGCAGACGGAGGCCGGTTCTAGTCGGAAGAGGCGATAGGCAGCGATCACGGGAGCAAAAGAAACGGGGCCGTTGTCGTGAGACAACGGCCCCGTCTTCGTTCTATCGAATGGAAACTAGTCGATCTTACGGTCGCCGGTGATCTTGGTGGCAGAGGTCACCGGTGGCTCGATCTTGATTTGCGGACCCTGCACGTTCGGCAACCGACCGGCGCCCTGGCCTTCGGTAATCCGCGCGTTGTCCGACTTCACTAATTTCTGTTCGGCATGCTTGCTGGAGGAATCAGCAGACTTGAGCAGGGTGGACTCACCCCCCCCAGCCTTCTGGCCCGGGTCATTGGCTGTCGGCTGTCCGTTCACCGGGCTGCCGTCGTTCTTCATCGGATAACCTTCGTGCTTCGGCAACAGGGCCGGATTCGCGGAGGCCATCGAACACATAAACAATACACCTGCAAGGGTCGCGACGCTGCCGATCACGAATTTCATACCCCTACTCCTTTGAAAGAATGTGAAAGTATGGTGGTCGATTATAGACGTTAAAAGCCTGATGAGTGCGGGAATCTTAGCTATCTGAAGAAGCCGTGTCAAGGATAAAGGGGGGGAGGGGAGCGGGTGGTCCTGAGGCCATCCAGTTGCTCGCAGACCGCGCACAATCGGAATGTGCTCGGCCGATGCGCGCAGTTGGACGGCCTCAATGACCACCCACAGGTGTGTATGGCGATTCGCTACGAGAAGCGCGGCCTCGGAAGGCCCTCGTTGGACGTGCGCAGGAGGCGGCCTCCTAACCTATCGCGAAACCGGAGAAAAAGATGTGCTGGGCCCATGCGCGCAATTCGCCGGGCTTAGGACGTGACGTTGTTTGGTGCGTGGGAGACGCGCACTGAAAGGACCGGTTCCGAGGGGGAGTCTTCCGAGCCCTGAGCGCTCAAAGAGGAATTAGGAGGCGGCGGTCGGGCGGCGTGGCGGACGGCGTCCGCGTCCTCGATACCGATGGGCCGGCCCTCGGCTGACACCGGGCAGGCGGATGGTCACCGTCGTTCCTTCGCCGGGCGTTCCGGAAATGCCGATACTGCCCTGATGTTCCTCGACGATTTTCTTCACCGTGGCGAGGCCCAGGCCCGTACCGGACCGCTTGGTCGTAAAGAACGGTTCGAACACCTTGTCGACATGTTCGGGGGGAATCGGCGCCCCGTTGTTCTTGATCAGGATCTGAACTTCCAGATGTCGGCCTACCCGCTGGTTGCTCATGGAGATGGTCAGGATGCCGCCCGGGGTCATGGCTTCGATCGCATTTTTGAAAATGCTGAGGAAGACCTGCTGCATCTTGGCTTCGTCGGCCCGTACCGGGGCGAGGACTCCTGCATATTCTTTGACCACCTGGATGCGCGTGGCTTCCAGTTCGGTCGCCACCACGGTCAACGCATTTTCGACCATTTCCGGAACGCGGCAAAGCCGGCGCATGAGGTCGAGTGGTTTGGCGAAGTCGAGGATTTCATTGAGAATCGCTTCGATCCGGATCAGGTCCCGCATGGCGTTCTCGACACGGGTTTGCGGGTCGAAATCGAGGATGCCCTCGGCCGTGACCTCTTCCAACTGTGCCCGAATCGAACCCAGCGGTTCACGGATTTCAGTCGCGAGGAAGGCGCTGAACTCTCCGATGGCCGCCTGCCGCTCCTGTTTTCTGATCACCGGTTCAGCCGAGATCAGCGCGGGTGAGCCTGCTGCCGTGTCCGGTGCGCCTTCGGCCTTGGCGGCGCCTGCCGCTGCGGGCGGGGCGGCCTGAAGCAGATCGACCAACTTGAGATTGATCGGTTCGAGCAGGCGGGCATCGGTCACCGCAAACCGGTCCGCTTCTTTCGAGGCCAGCGTGATGGTGCCTCCGACTTGTCCGCGCAGGAAGAAGGGCAGCACCAGCGACGACTGGAACCGGTCTTTGTACAGGTGTTTATGATCGAGGAAGCGGCCTTGAGTCGAAGCCAGATCGTGATCGACGCGTGGCTTACGGTGGCGCACCACCCATCCGGCGGCGGAGGCGTCGAGCGTCAAGCGCTGGCCTGCTTTAAGATCTTTCTTCTGGTCTTTCGGGTCGGTCTTTTGTTCCCCGGCGATCCCGAGCACTTCGACATTACCGGCGAGCGGGTCATACGCGCCGATCCAGGCGCGGTCGAAGGCCAGGGTCTGCCCTAGCTCATTCAACAGCAACACGATTTTTTCTTGGATCTCCGGGGTCGCATGGGAAGTCGGCGCGTTGTAGACATCCGGAGTGGCGATGACCGGCTGCGGCTCTTGCACCACCAGCGGACGGCTGAGCAGCACATTGAGGTCGAAGAGGCTGTCCCGTTCGAGGGCCTTGGTAATGTCGTCGCCGGCCTGCTCCAGCATCGTCTTGTCTTTTTTGGCATAGACGGCATTGTCTTTCCGTCCGATCACCAAAAAGCCGAAGGTGCGTTGACGGTGCCGCAACGGCACGCCCAGCAGCGACTTGGCCCCCGGGGTGACCAGACGAAGACGCATGGTGCGTGAGGCCTCAGGATCGTTGCCGGCGGGGACGGAAGTCAGTACCTTCTGCGAAGACAGCGTACGGACGATCGATTGCACATCGCGTGGCGTGAACCCGCGATGCACCTGGGTCGTGAGCGGTCCCTGCTCCTGGTGGAAAATCGCAACCAGGGCGGCATCGGCGGGGAGTCCGTTGACGACGGAAGTCAGGGTGCGTTGCAGGTGCGTTTCAGCGGCGGCTTTTTTTTCTGATTCAGCTGGAGGACTCATCGACCTCTATGCAGGATGTTGCCGGCTATGCAGGGGGCTACCGACGGTGTTCCGGTCTGGATGACTCCGATCGTGAGTCATGGCCCGCAGCATGTTCGGAACATGGTGCTCGTTATAGGTTGTGCGCTCTCGGCGGTGAAAAGCGAGCGTCGGGCGGCATTGTAGCAGCCGGATCAAGGTAACTCAAGGAAGCGCATGAATTTGAAGAGCACAGGGCCAATAGTTTATGGCAAGGTCCATGGGGCTTCCCGCCGTCTGTGCGATACGCCATACCTCCACGCTAATCCGGGTTGATGATCGTGGGCGGGCGCTGGGGATGATCGTGTCGTTCCACCCGGGTATGTTCCACCACCAGGATCATGTTGAGCAGGCTGCTCACAAGGCTGATGACGAGGGCGCCCCAGAAGGACGCCCCGAACCCGACGACCGTAAAGCCTTTGACAAGGGCGGCGGTCAGCTGCAGCAGGAGGGCATTGATCACCACCATGAACAGGCCGAGCGAGACGACGATCAGCGGGAGCGCCAGCAGGTAGAGCAGCGGACGGATGAGCGTATTCAGCACCGTCAGCACGAGCACGGCGGCCAGCCCGGCGCCGAGGCTCTCCGATTCGATGCCGGGCACGATGGTCACGGCGAGAAACACGGCCAGTCCCATGATCAACACCCGCATGACAATGGGACGCAGGCCACTGTTGCCGCTCGTGCTGTGCTGGTTTCCCTGCAACTGAAACACTCGCATGGGACCCTCTTCAATCGTGAAACGTAAAACGTGCCTCACGGGGAACTCAGTGCGTATGGCTATCAGCTATACGCCACGTGCTCTACGCTCATCATTCGGAGGGGAGACGAACGACGTTTCACGAACGACGAATGATACCGATGACCTGCGGTCTGCTATTGTGCCTCTTTGGGTTTGGAGTCCGAGTAATGGACTTCCGTGGCGATCAGGCCGTCGGTGCCCTTTTCGGCTTCAATGACCACGCGGTCTCCCACCTGCGGCGGACTCTTCGGGCGGCGAAGGTTCCGCACCTTATATTGCGTCTTGTCCGTGATTCGTACCGACACGACCTGGCCTTTTGGGGTTTTGACCTCGATATGGGTCGCGTCGATGGCGGCTACGACGCCGAGCACGTGCTGCCCGCTTCCATGGGCGGCCACCACGGCCGGGGCGCAGATCAGAAGGAACGCGGCAATGAAGAGTCGAAGGAATGTCACGGGTGGTCCTTTCGTTCGCGAATTAATGATGATGCGAGCCGGCGGCCTTGGAGGCTGCGGCGTCGTCACCGCCCAGAAACTGGTCGAACAGGGCTTCTTCCTGGAGTTCTTTCTTGGTCTTTGGATTCAAGCCGGCCATTTCCTGTAATTCTTCTTCGGTCACACTGGGAAGATGCCGGATGAAATGCACCAGTTGCCAGCTGCCGCTGTCCTTCGCCGGATCGCCGGTGCCCCAGCCGGGCATGGCGGTGAAGCGAATGCCGTTCTGAATGATGAAGAACAATTCTCCGTCGGACATGGTTTGCGTGTCCCGCAGGCGAAGGTCCGGTGCTTTGGGGTAAACGTTCTTGCCGATCACGGTCTCCCCGCTGCCGTTGTTCGCATGGCACGAGGCGCAATGGTCGGCGAAGTGGGCACGGGCCTCCTTCATCAGCTCCTGCGTGACGGGCAGCGGGTTCCGGAGTTGCCGATTCTCATACGGAATGGCCAGGTGGCGGAGTTGTCTGGCGATCAGCACCTCCAGCTCGTTCGGCTCAGCCTTGGCGCTGAAGCCGGTGCTATAGGACTGATACCCGAACCACCCGAGGATTCCCAGGGCGGCGAGGAAACCGATCATCAACAGTCCGCACAGTTTTTTCATCGGAGACAAACCTTCCAGTGCAGGCGCAACGCCTGTGAACACTATACAGTCTCGATCAAATGAATGCCAATCACGGCGGGGTTCGAGGGGGCCTGCTTCGGGTGTGTTTATGTAGATTGTGTCGCAGGCGTGAGCAGGCGTAGCAACAGGATGGTCGTTATCGGCACATACATGAGGAGGCCGGTGGTGCCTTGAAGGGTTTCGCCGATCCAGAACGTCATGGCCAGGTTAAAGGCCAGCACTCCATAATAGAGTCCGCCGCCCAGCAACAGGCGATGCGTGATTGAGGGACGGTGTTGCGGCAAGGGCCGGTTGAGCCGCCGGTCCAATGGAAAGTAGATCAACAGGGAGATGGCGCCGACGACCGCCCACCCGACATAGTTCGCCATCGGGACGCCGAAATGCACGCCGGGATCCGGGTAGTAATAAATCTTTCCCAGAAACCAACGGTCCCCTCGCAAGGCGACCGGATCGATGACCATATCGATGAAGGCGAAGAACAGCACCGTCAAGGCGAACACCGGCCAACTCGTCCGGAACGGCAGATCGAACTTCAGATCGTGAAGCCGTGGTGCCCTGTCGGTGCTGGCGCCTGCCCGTATCGGCAAGAGAAACAACAGCGCCAGGCAATAACTGGCGAACAGCAGGAACGAGAACGAGATCGAGTCCATGAAGGGGATATTGGAGAAGTAAAGTTCCTGCCCGACCGTTGAGCCGTTGTAATGGTACCAGCCGAAGGGAATGCCGTTGCGTGTCGAAGAAAACTCGCAGACGAAGGCGGTGATCCAGCTGATGAGCCAGAAGCGCCAGGTGCGCGGCCAGCCGATCAATGAGATGGCCGAAACTAGAAACGCGGCGAGGAAGGCAAAGACGTAGGGGCGGAGGAGAATGGTTTTAAAGAAAAGGAAAAGGAGTTCCATCGGGGGATCAACGAATGCTCAAACAGGTCACGTTCTTACCCGCCCACCTCGGCGCGTCAAGACACGGCCCTGTCTCGGGCAAGGCCGCAGGCGACGACAAGACCGGAGGCGTACCAGTTCTTACCCACCCCGAGCTGCCGGGACAGCTCTTTCTCCCTGGGTACGTAGAGGATCTTGTCCAGCCGAGAACGCAGTTGGGAGGCTTTTTCAGCATTCGCCTACACGTAGCCATGTGATCGGAACCACCGCACCGCCTTTTCCAGCGCAACCTCGACCGGTGTTTGGGGCAGGCCGAGCTCCCGGATCGCCTTACTGCAATCGTAATGCATCTTGTACTTGGCCATCTTCACCCCTTCGAGCGGAATGCGCGGGGGCACCCCCGTAAGGTTTGAGATCCACTGATTCGCATAGGCCAGCGGCAGAATGGCGAGGCGCGGGAGTTTGATGGTCGGGGCCTTCACCCCGGTGATCCGGCTGAGGATCTGGAACACGTCGTTGAGGAGCAGATTCTTGTTGCCGAGAATATAGCGTTCGCCCTGCCGGCCCTTCTGCATGGCGAGCAGGTGGCCTTGGGCCACGTCGTCCACGTCGATCAGGTTCATGCCGGTTTCGATGTAGGCGGGCATGCGGCCCTTCATGAAGTCGACGATGATCTGGCCGGTGGGAGTGGGTTTCACGTCTGCTTCGCCGACCGGTGCGCTGGGGTTCACGATCACGACCGGCAGGCCTTCGCGCGCAAGTTTCAACACTTCCTGCTCGGCCAGATACTTCGAACGTTTGTAATGGCCGGCCATCTGCTCCAGCGACACCGGCGTCTCTTCCGTTCCCAATCCCCCGCCCGGCGGCAGGCCGATTGCGCCGATGGTGCTGCAGTAGACGGTTCGTTCGATGCCGACTTCGCGGGCCGCCTCCAGTAGGGTTCGCGTGCCGGTGACGTTGATGTCGTAGAAGATCGACGGGTCTTTTGCCCAGAGAGCGTAATGGGCCGCCACGTGATAGAGCTGCCGGCAACCGCTGAGGGCACGCCGGAGCGACTCGGGGTTGCGTAGGTCTCCATCAACCTGCTCGACGGGGAGTCCGGTGAGGTTTTGGAGGTCTGCACCTTTTCGAGCGAGCACGCGGACTTCGACCCCACTCTTGAGCAGGGCCCGCGCCACAGCCCCGCCGACAAACCCTGTTGCGCCGGTGACGAGAGCTTTCATGGGGAAGACGTAAAAAGTGAAACGGCCAAGGTGAAAGGTATGTTGGGAGAGATGATGGTCTGGACGAGGGGGTCGCGTTTCACGTCTTACGTTTCACGCCTCACGGTTAATTTTTCCGCGAGGTGATATACCGGGCTAGTTCGCGGAGTGGATCGGCTTTTGTGCCGAAGGAGGCAAGCCGGTCATTGGCGCGAGTGACGCACTCTTCCGCCAGTTGCTTGGCTCCCTCGACGCCGTAAAACGTCGGGTAGGTTTTTTTGCCGCGTTGGGCGTCGGTGTTGGGATTCTTGCCGAGTTCCTCACGCGTGCCGGTGACGTTCAGCACATCGTCGGCGATTTGGAAGGCCAGGCCGATCTGTTCGGCATAGAAGGTCAGGTCGTCGAGTTGTGCGGGCGTCGCCCCGGCCGTAATCGCGCCCATCCGCACGGCCGCTCGAATGAGCATCCCGGTCTTGTGTTTGTGGATGGATTGCAATGTGGCGAGGTCGATGTCCTTGTTTTCGGCCTGAATGTCGAGGACCTGCCCGCCCACCATGCCGAGATTGCCCGATCCGATAGCCAGTTCACGGATCAGCTGAACCTGGCGCGCGGCATCGAGATTGTGCTCGGCATTCGCGCGGGCGCAGAGTTCGAAGGCCATGGTCAGCAGCGCGTCGCCGGCCAGGATCGCCATCGCTTCGCCGTAGACTTTGTGGTTCGTCGGTTTCCCGCGGCGAAAATCGTCGTTGTCCATCGCCGGGAGATCGTCGTGAATGAGGGAATAGGTGTGGATCAATTCCAGTGAGGACGCAACGGGCAAAACAGCCTTGCCAGCGTGGCCGACCGCTTCGGCGGCGGCAATGGCCAGAATGGGCCGGACCCGTTTCCCACCTGCGAACAGGCTGTACCGCATGCTCTCATGCAGCGTCGTGGGCATGGTTTCGGCACTCGGAATGACCGATTGCAGATACTGATCCACCTCCTCGCGTTTCCGTTCGAGGTACTGGCGGATGTCCAGACCGGTCGGGGTCAGTTGGCCCGTGGGGCTCATGCCGGAGTGCTCAGGGGGCTGTGCGTCTTCATGTGCGCGAGAGAGTAACAAAGGGGTTCGGGGAGTGTCAAACGGGGAGCGGGAGGGTGGCCTGTTAGTCTCCTGGAAGACACGGCCGGCTCACCGTCTCGCCGGCGTGCGCAACCGTGACGCTCGTTATTCCTCGCGTCGCGCACCTCGCAGACCGCGCACGATCAGAATGTGCTCGGTCGATGGCGCGCAGTAGGAGACCAACCAGACCACCCTCCCTAAAGGGGAAGCAAGCGAGCTTGGAAGGATTGTCATGATGTACGGGGAGGGCCGGCGTCCGGCATCCTCTTGCTCGCGGAACGCGCGCCCTAGGAAGGGCCTCGTTCGACGCGCGCAGTTGAGGATCGCCGGACGCCAGCCCTGGGGGAGAGGTTCGGGCAAGCTTGGAGGGCCATTAAGATGAGTTGGATGAATGAAACGGAGATGCATCTGCTTTGATAGCGGGCTTGGTTGATTTCCCGATGGGAAACGGGTATCCCTCAGCGGCTCAGGCTCAGAGGACTGTTGCATGCCCACGTTGAATTGGATCGGAAAAGAGGCGGTGGTCAACCACCACCGGCAGGTGCCGTTTCATCTGCTGAAGGATGTGCCGGATCTCGCGTGCGGCGAGCCGGGCGAGGGCAACCTCATCGTGCAGGGTGACAACCTGGTAGCCCTAAAAGCGTTACTTCCCTATTACGCAGGGCAGGTGAAGTGCATCTACATCGACCCGCCGTACAACACGGGCAACGAGAATTGGGTCTACAACGACAATGTGAACAGCCCGTTAATGCGAGAGTGGCTCGGCAAGGTCGTCGGCAAAGAGGGCGAAACGCTCGATCGCCATGACCGCTGGCTCTGCATGATGTATCCGCGGCTCGCGCTGTTGCGGCAGTTTCTGCGGCAAGATGGTGTGATTCTAATAAGCATCGATGATCATGAATATGAACGCCTAAAGTTGACAATGAACGAAACTTTTGGTGCTGAAAATCACGTTGCAACATTTATTTGGAAGCGGCGAACGGCCACGGACAGCCGAAACCTAAATGGCATTTCAGGCGATCACGAATATATTCTGTGCTACCAACGAACTGCAGGGTTCCGTGTGCAAGGTCAAGCTAAGGACCTTGGCAAGTACACGAATTCCGACAATGATTCGCGCGGTCCTTGGATGAGTGACAACTTAACTGGGTTAGCGAATCCTGCCGAGCGCCCCAATCTTCACTATGAAATCGTCAATCCGAAGACGGGCATAAGCTATAAGCCTCACCCATCCCGAGGATGGCTTTACGGGCGAGAGCGCATGGCAGAACTTATCGAAGACAACCGAATTTTATGGCCACGGAAGCGGGAAGGACGTCCCAGGCTTAAGCGGTTCATATCGGATATGCAATCTGCAACGACAGGGTTTTCGACGGTATTAGACGCACCAGGCAATGTTGTGGCAACGAAGGAACTCGCAGAGATAATGGGGCCGAAGGCCTTTGCCTTTCCAAAACCGTCGCAACTTATTGGCCTCCTTATCGAGCAGGCAACAAGCCCTGGTGATCTAATTCTTGACTCCTTCGCTGGTTCCGGGACGACAGGACATGCCACATTGACGTTGAACAACGCCGCTCAGGATACAGAGCCGCGCCGCTTCATCCTTGTCGAAATGGAGCCGCAGATCGCCAGCGACATTACTGCCGAACGGGTACGCCGGGTCTCGGAGGGCTACAAGAATGCCAAGGGGGAGAAAGTCGAAGGCCTCGGCGGCGGGTTCCGCTACTGCGAGTTAGGAGAGCCGCTGTTCGATGAGAGCGGCAAGATCCGTGAGACTGTGAGCTTTGCCGATTTGGCAAGGCATGTCTATTTCACCGAAACGGGCGAGCCCTTGCCGCGTGGGCGTGTGACCAAGTCGCCGTTCCTGGGTGAGTGTCGCGGCGTGGGGGTCTATCTGCTCTACAACGGCATCCTCGACGATAAAAGTGCTCAAGGGGGCAACGTGCTGACCCGCGCAGTGTTGGCGAAACTTCCGAAGTTCGACGGGCAGAAAGTGATCTATTGTGCCGGCTGCCTGTTGGGGAAAGACCGGCTGCAGGCGGAGCGGATTCTGATCAGGCAGACGCCCTACGAGATCAAGGTGAGTTGACGCATGGCTACTCGCAAGAAATCGCCCCCGCATGGTCCCCTGGAGCCGTTGATTCTTGTCATCAGGAATCAGCGCGTGATTCTTGATGCCGACTTGGCTCGCCTCTATGGAGTAACGACAAAACGATTCAATGAGGCATTCAAACGGAACCGACAGCGGTTCCCGCATGATTTCGCCTTTCAACTGACGACTACTGAGTTCGGCAACTTGAGGTCGCAATTTGCGACCTCAAGTTTGCAACATGCTGAATCGACGGAGGTTCATCCGAGGTGGTCACAGATTGTGACCACCTCCCACGGCGGGCGTCGGTATTGCCCCTGGGCTTTCACGGAACATGGTGCCGTGATGGCCGCGAACATTCTTCGCAGCGAGCGGGCGGTCCAGATGAGTGTGTTTGTGGTGCGGGCGTTTGTCCGCCTGCGCGAGCATGTTGCCGCGAATCACGCCATTCTGAAACGTTTGGCCGAAATCGATCGCACGTTGCTAGAGCACGACACGGCCTTGCTGGATGTCTACGAGAAGCTGTTGCCGCTGTTGCAGCCGCCTCCGGATGCTCCCACACGCCGCATCGGCTTTCAGTCGAAGGGCAAGGCGTGATTACGCTCAAAGACTATCAGGAGCGGGTATTAGAGTCGTTAGGTGACTTCTTTCGCCTCACTGCCCAGACCAAAAATCCGGAGATCGCCTTTCGGGAAGTCACGCGCCGATTCGGTGAGGCAGCGCCCTACTTTCCGGTCTCGGCTGCAGGGCTTGGGCCGGACATGCCCTATGTCTGTTTGCGCGTACCGACCGGGGGCGGCAAGACCTTGCTCGCCTGTTATGCGGCTGGATTGGCTCAGCGCCAGTTCATGCGGGCCGAGCGAGCGGTGGTGCTCTGGTTGGTGCCGAGCAATACGATTCTGGATCAAACGGCGGATGCGTTGCGCGATCCACGCCATCCGTACCGCCGTGCGCTGGAATTGGCGTGCGGGGCGGTCGAAGTGATGACCATCGACGAGGCATTGCGTTTGTCGCGTGCAGCTGTCGACGGGCAAACGGTGGTGATCGTGTCCACCATTCAATCGTTTCGCGTCGAGGACACGACCGGGCGCAGGGTCTACGACCAAAACGGCGCGTTTTCCGAACATGTGATGAATGTGCCTCCCGACCGCCTTGGGGACCTATTCCCCGGTGTGGACGGAAAGCCCAAACCATCGTTGGTCAACGCGCTGCGGCTTCGGCGGCCGATCGTGATCGTGGATGAGGCGCACAATGCCCGGACCGATCTGTCCTTTGCGACGCTCGGCAACGTCCTGCCCTCGTGCATCGTCGAGTTTACGGCGACGCCGGCACGCGAAAAGACTCCGTCCAACGTGCTGCATCGTGTCTCGGCGGCGGAACTCAAAATGGCGCAGATGGTCAAGTTGCCGTTGCGGGTGGTCACCAGACACCCGAGTCAGCGGGACCAACTGCTGGCGGAAGCCCTCACGCTTCGGGCCGATCTGGAAAGGCTCGCCGCCCTGGAAGGGCAGCAGACGACCGAATATATCCGTCCCATTCTTTTGATTCAGGCTGAGCGGGTCGATGCCTGTGAACCGCTGCGTGAGCGGTTGGTGCGCGAGTTCGGGCTTTCAAACGACGAGGTGAAGATTTCCGTCGGCAGGCTCGATGAACTCAAAGGGGTGAAGGATATCGCCTCGCCGAAGTGCCCGGTTCGGGTGATCATCACGGTGGAGAAATTGCGCGAGGGGTGGGATTGCCCCTTTGCCTATGTGCTCTGCAGCTTGAAAGAGACCTGGTCGGCCACGGCGATTGAGCAAATTGTCGGGCGCATTCTTCGCCTGCCGAATGCGCAGGCGAAGCGGCATCCTGACCTGAATTGCGCCTATGCCTTCTCCGTTTCGGATTCGATTACAACAGTATTGGCGGAGCTGCGCGAGGCATTGGAACACAATGGGTTTACGAAGGCAGAGGCCGAACGGATCATTCTTTCCGTGCCGCAAGGCACGCTGCCGCTTGGTGTGCAACCGCAGACTGTGACCGTTGGTCCTGACGAGATCGATCCCACAGTCGTCCAGGTCCAGGAGCCCGCGCTTGGCGGAAAGGTGCGGATCGATGCCGCCAGCGGCGCCATCACCATAGTCGTGCCGCTCGACCACGATGACCTGGAAAAGGTGCAAAGCTGTGTCACGACTCCGGGCGCCAAAGCCAGGCTCGCGGAAGCCGCGGAGATGGTCCGTCAGGCGGAGCAAGCCTTCGGCGGAACTGGAAAGCCGAGAAAGCCCTCGCCGTATGAGCAGCAGTTAGACTTTCTTGTGCCGCTGCTCTGCTTTGCCGAGAACGGCATGCTGTACGAGTTCGAAAGCACCTTTTTGCTCGACCACCCCTGGAAGCTGAGCGAGAAGGATGCGTCGTTGCCTGCGGCGTATAACCCGCTGGCTCGTCCGTATGGAAAGGTTGGGGTGATCGATGTCGGACAGAAGGGTGATGTCCAGACGACGCTGCTGGGCGATACAGGCGATGCCGATTTTGTCGGCACGCTGCACCAACAGATGTTTCACTTCAGCGGTCAAGACGACTGGCCCTTAGAAAGGCTCGTCGCCTGGCTGGATCGGGAAATCGATCACCACGACATTCCCGTCGGGGAATCGGCAGAGTTTCTTCGGAAGGTTATTCGTGGACTGATGGCGAAGTATGGGATTGCGGACATCGGTGCTCTGGCGCTCGATCGATTCCGGCTCCGCGATGAGATTGCGGCGCGGATTCAGGACCATCGGGAGGGTGAGCGGAAGGCGTCTTTTCAGCTGCTGCTTCTTTCCGACTCACCGCTCACTGTGACCGAAGAGCGCACGATGAATTTCAAGACTATGGGCTATGAGCCAAGCCGCGTGTATGAGGGCGGCTTTCAGTTTCAGAAGCATTACTTCGGACCCAAGCCCGGTGAGTTGACGGAAAAGACGGCCGAAGGGCGGATCACAGAAGAGTTTCAATGTGCGCAGTTTCTCGATGGACTGCCGCAGGTGAGATTCTGGGTGAGAAATCTTGCACGCAAATCGACTTCCTTCCGGCTGCAAACATCCAAGGACTGGTTCTATCCTGATTTTCTGTGTCAACTGACGGACGGCCGTACGCTGGCGGTCGAATATAAGGGAAAACATCTCTTCGACGGTGTCGATGCCGAAGAGAAACGAGCGGTTGGAGAGATATGGGCCTCCCGGAGCGATGGTCGCTGTCTCTTCGTGATGCCGACCGACGGCGATTTTTCAACGATTCGTAAGATGCTGGACGCATAACCCACGATCACGATACCGGTCTCAGGAGGGGCATGGGTTGCAGAGAATTCCGGCAGGTTGTAGAGTTTTCCAAAGCAGCGTAGGGTTTCTGAGACATTTTTCAAGGAGTGGAGCCGATGACGACCCTTGCCCTGACTATTGAAAAACAGGCCCGGAAGCTTTCGCCGACTGAGCGTGAACGGTTGGCTGAGCGACTCATGGCAGGGATGACCGGCGAACGCCTGACCTCAGTGGACGAAGCCTGGGTCGCAGAGGCAGAACAACGATATTCCGCCTGGAAGCGAAAGCTTACTAAGCCGCTGTCAGTCGCCAAGTCGTTGCGCGATATCCGCAAGAGACTCCATCTATAAACCTAGTAATCTTCTAGTGTTTCCCCTCGCCCCTATTTCCCCTGGAGGGTGGCCTGGTGGTCCCCCAACTGCGCGCGTCCAACGAGGGCCTTCCGAGGCCGCGCGTTGCGCGAGGTGCGCGACGCGAGGAATAACGAGCGTCACGTTTGCGCACGCCGGCGAGACGGTGAGCCGGCCGTGTCTTTCGGGGGATCACCGGGCCAACCCTCCCTCCTCTCCCTCCTTGTTTTTTCTTCGAGCCCTTCGCTATACTCCCGCCCTATGAGTATTCGTAAAGCTGCTGGTGAGTGGGAGCCCATGCTGCTGGGGATCGAGCCTCGGAACTGCAAGGTGTGCCAGCAGGGTCTCTACCGTGATAAGACGATGTTGCGCGGCGGCTGGTCGCGTTGCGCGGTGTGCGATGAGTTTGTGCACTATAGTTGTCTGGCCAGCGGGAGGATCAGATTCCTCAAGCAGCGTCCGCGCATTTGCAAAACCTGCCGGACTGCTGAGGAACAGGCGAAGCAAACCGTTCCGCCGCCCTCAAGCCAACCCGCACCAGTCGGGTCATGACCCTCTTACTCGATCCGCAGCAACGATCCACCAGACCTGTCTGGCACGTCTACTTTTCCCACACCCTTCGCTATGTGCTTGCGCCGCTCCTGTTTATCTCGAGCGGCTTCTTTACGGCCAATTTCATCGTGAGCGGGCACTACACCTGGCCTCGTACGAGCCGGGTCTTCGTGCTGACCCTCACGCTGCTGATTCTTGCCTACGAGTTCATTTACAAAGATCACACCGTTCGATCGACCTCGCCGGAGCGAGCCTTCAATGCCGTGCTGTATTCCTGTATGATTCCCTACGCCCTTGGAGTGCTCATGATGCTGGGGTTGGCGAAGCTGTAGCGGCAGGTTGAAGCGTAAAACGTGAAACGTAAGACGTGAAGCGTATCTCAGGGGATAAGAGCGTATGGTTGATGGCTTATAGCTGATAGCAAGTACCCCCACTCTCGATTTCTTGCCTTCCGCTATAAGCTATACGCCATAGGCTCTTTTGGCCCTTCTGTTCTATTAGGTGGCTATGGGGCAGCGATTTCAAAGCGGCGCCTTCGTACAACAGTGCTTCGCCGTCCATCCTCTCTGCCTGTCGCTCAAGCGCATCGACGAGGAGGGGCGGCTGATCATCGCCTGCACGTCCTGCCGCATGATGCATCACATGGCACCGAACCAGGTGGTGGCGCGGGTGGCGGCGGTGCCGGTTGACGGCGACATGTCGGGCGCCAAGGCGCTCCCGACGGCGAAGGAACTGTTGGAGGCCTGCCTTCAGGCGCATCCCGTGTCCGTCACCATTCGCGAATTGGATGTCATCCGGGACAGCGTAGGCCTGCGTTGCGCCGACTGTCGCCGGATATTCGATTTGCAGGTGTCGGTGTTTGAATCCCACCAGAAGTCCTAGTCGGATGCTGAAAAAGTCCGCCGGTCTCTCGCACAACAGCCCTGAAACGTGAAATGTAAAACGTGAAACGTACCTTGCCGGACCCGACCCGTCTTGGAACACGAACGATGGCTTTTCCGTCACAAGACTCCTCGCTGACACCCGCTGAACTTACCTTGGTCGCGGACGGGGAGCTGTTTCGTGCCAAGGAACGTATCATCCTCAAGGTGCGCGATCTGCTCACCGAACTCCAGGCCGGGTTGCAGGAAGAGCTGAGCCGGGCCGCGCTGCTGGTGCCGCCAGGGTTCGATCCCTCAAAAATGCAGGTTGTGAAGGGCGAACGGCTTGAAGAATGCCCCTACCAATATCTGGATTATCCCAAACACTTCCTCGGGGACGACAAGTTCACCTTTCGCTCGCTCTGCTGGTGGGGCCACCATCTCGTCTTCGCCATGATTGTGGAAGGGGGGCAGGTCAAACAGTGCAAGAAGAACTTCTTCGATCGATTCCACCAGCTGGCCGGTCAGGGGTTGGAGTTGTCCCTTGCTCCCACGTTCTGGGAATGGAAGCGGGGCGAAGGTTATACCCTGCCGATTACTCACGACCGCAAGGCTCAATTGGCGGCGGTCTTGTCCGGTCGGGCCTGGTTCAAGATTGCCCGGTTCGTGCCGCTGGATCAGCCGGCCATGGCCGAGGGGCGTTTGCCGGAGGTGGGCCGTGCAACCTTCCGGAGTCTCCTGCCGCTCCTGACGCCTTGATCGGCCCTGCAGTCGACTCTTTCCGGCGGTGGGTTTTCTCCGCCATCGGCATTCAGCGAGCAGCTTACGCGCGTTGATGCTGGGCCTCCTTCCCGTTTGTCATCCGGCTGCGAGTTGGGTAGACTGTGCGCGTCTTTGGGAAGGTCACTTACTGACAGGGAGGGATGTGTGATTGCACAGGGATGTCGCATGGTAGGTCAGTGTTGTGTCGCACTGGGTTTGGCCCTGCTCTTGGGCTGTGCCGGAACCGGAGAAATGGTTTCGCTGAATCTTCAGACGCAACAGCCGTTCGCACAGAGCAGCCAGACTGAGCCGTTGAAGATTGTGATCGAACCGTTTGAGGATTTGCGCACCGACCGGTCGAAGATCGGGCAACGCACCCATTTGGGCGGCGGGGTCACGAATTTCAATGTCAGCGGAGGCGCGCCGGGAGTGACCATTGCCGAAGCGCTGGCCGAAACGTTGCGCGTGCGGGGATGGAACCGCCGCGGATGGGATGCGCGCGTCGTGCAGGCGGGCGTCGGAGTGTCAGGCGCGGATATCGTGATCGGGGGCGAAATCCGGGACTTCTCGACGAACGCGAAAAGCCGGGTGTTCAATACCAAATTGACCGGCGAAAGCCGGCTGGTCGTCAAGGCCAGGAATCTCGCGGACGACAGCAGCACCGTGCGCAATATTCAGGGCGAACAGACCAAGCTGGTGTTCTGGTTCACCAGCGAAGATGTGGAAACGCTCATGTCCGGCCTCCTGCAAGACGGGATTGAGCGGTTTATCACCGATACCAAGATCGAGGGCCGCACGCTGAAGTCAGCCAAGTGACGCGGTGCGGGTTCGGCCGTCGCGTGCAGAGTGCGGAGGGTCGTTGTGCGTGAACGGCGGTGGGAGACCTCGGGCCGATTGACCTTTCGAGAGGTGCTGGCGGTCGGGGAGCGGCTGACGGCCCTGGGCCTGAAGCCCGCGCATCCCGCCAGGGATGTGATTTGCTATGTGGAGGATTGGGCCGTCGATTCTCCCGATGCGTTCGATCAGCTCGATCACTGGGCGACGGAAGACGTCACGCTCCTGCATATTCGCGAGGCCTGGCAGGGCGATTTTTTCCTGCTCGCCGGCGGGTACCATACGGTTTATCAGCGGTTTCAGGACGTCGGCACCTACTGCTCCATCAGCCATCCCTGGCGTACGAAACCGGGGCTCAGATTTCACCATCCCGCGTGCATGTTCTGGCTGGGCTTCCGGCATAACCATGCTTTTATCCGCGTGCGCCTGCATACCCAGGAGGTGGTGACGCCGGGGGAAACACGTGAGGATGCGCGGCGGGTGGAATGGATCGATGAGCGGCGGGCGATCTTTCTCGACGCCATCGGGACGTTGGATCTGCCGGTGGAAACCTCCGTGGAGAAGGATAGCCTGGTGTTGAGGCCGGCAGATCCGGCAACGCCGTTTTTCTGTTCCTGGCCGGATGCTTTCGGCCCCTGTCAGTTCGAATACAACTCCCTGGATGCCTACGAGTTTCTCGTGCCGGCGAGCCGGTTGGCGGCCACCTTTGCGCCGCAGCCGGCCGGTGTGCGTGCCTACCTGACGGGTTTTTCGGAGCCGGCGTTGGAGGCGTTTGCCGCGGTGCAACCTGGCGCCCGTTCGGTGTACCGCTGTTCCGTGCATTGCGCGTTGGGCGAATTGCCGGAAGTGCTTGCTACGATCGAGCCGCAGGGACGCTTGTATAGCACGCTCTGTGAATTCCAGACGCAGGAGTTGATGCCGGAGGGCGGCGACGCGTCAGCCATCATTGGAATCGTCGGCACTGCGGGAGGCTTTCAACTGGAGGCCCGCTTGAATCGCGCGCCCTTGCCTGAAGAACATATGGCTGCGTGGCTGGAACGTCTGCTGGGGTATGATGTGACGTATGCGCCGCTCCCTCCCTTCATCTGACAGGATCCTGAAAACGGTTCCCGGCGGCGTTCTCGCTTCGTTCCAGGGCTCGACGTACGAGGCAGAGTACGCCTCGCCCTCTCACTCGCTGCGGCCTTGCCGGACAACCGTTTTGAGTATCCTGTATTGTCGTCGGCAGCTGAACATGGCCCCCAGCTGCGTTCTCAGATCGAAAGCATCCTCGACGTACCGCAAAGGGTACGCCTGCGGTTCCTTCTCCCTTGCGGCCTTGCCTGGATGACCATGTTGAGCTGCCGGTTGTCATTGATCAAAGCGGGTGTTCGTGACCCGTCATTGAATTGATCCACTTGCTGACTTCTGCGATCAATTCCTCTCTTCGTTTGACAATCGCCTGCGTCTCCTGAAATCTAGCACATGGTCTCATTGCAACGATTCCAATCGGTATTGGGCAAGCCCTACCTGCCGCCACTGTTTTTCTTCAGCGGAGTGACCTACGACACGCTGGTGTTGACGCGGATCGACCGTCTGCGGGACAACCTGCTGCTGTTGGCGTACCTGAGCCTGCTGGGTTTTCTGATCGTGCTGACCGGGCGCTTGGGAACACAGGAAGCCACGGTCGACGACCTCCCGCCGGATGCGCCGTTCTTCATGAAATGGGTCGTGCAGGCCAAACCCTATGCCCCGATGGCCATTCAGTTCCTGTTGGGCGGCCTCTTCAGCGCCTACGCGATCTTCTATTCCAAGAGCGCGACCTTCGCCGGCACGGCCGTGTTTTTCTGCCTGTTGGTGGCGTTTCTGGTGGCCAACGAATTTCTCCGCAGCCGGTTGTCGAACGTGCAATTGCTGGTGAGTCTCTACGCCCTCGTCTGTTTCGCATTTTTTACCTTCTTCTTCCCGGTGATGACCGGCTGGATGAATGCGGCGGTCTTTCTGGCCGGAGCGGCGGTCACCGTGCTGGTGGTCCTGCGCGTCGTACAGTTGATCTATTGGAACAACTCAGATCGTTCGACTCGTGAGGCGATGTGGGCCGGTGCGCCGGCCCTCGGCCTGATCGGGCTGTTGGTCGGGTTCTATTTTTTGAATTGGATTCCACCGGTGCCGCTCTCGCTCAAGTTCGGCGGGATGTATCACGAGGTGAAGCGTTCGGGTGACCGGTATGAACTGAGTTTTGAGAAATCCTGGTACGAAGTGTGGAAGAGCTCAGACAGCGTCCTCCCGGCCGACGATCCCGTCTATTGTTTTACGGCCGTGTTCGCGCCGGTCGCGCTCAAGACCACGATCTATCATCACTGGTATTACCGCCCAGACGCCGGTCAACCGTTCACCGATGCCGACCGCATCCCGCTCAAGATTTCCGGTGGACGTGAGGGAGGGTATCGCGCCTACACCTTCAAGGAGGGGCTTGATCCGGGGGATTGGCGGGTCGATGTGGAAGCCGAAGATGGTCGCGTGATCGGCCGGGTGGCGGTCAAGGTGTTGGACAAGACGACGGTCGGGCCGCTGTCATTGACCACGGTGGTGTACTGACCGGCCAATTGGAGTCGCACGTGCGACGGAGTAAGGGACTGAGGCTACTTGATGAACAGGAGAGGCCGGCGCCCGGGCTCGATATTCAGACGGCCCCAACTCGTTTTGAATCCGGCTGTGCGACGAATACGATAAGATGATCCAGTCATGATCGTACAATTTCGACAGCGATCATGTGTTTCTCTTGTTTCCGCATGCCAAGATATAAATAGGCGGTAGAAGGAGGTCTGATTATGGTGGGGCATCAGTTGAGGCTCATGGCGGTGATCGTTCTGGCGCTATGCGCGTGGACGCTGCCCGCCATCGCGGATGAGCCGAAACCGTCCGCGCTTCCCTGGCTGGTGGGGCCCGCCGAAGCGAAGTTGGGCGATCAGGCTCTGTTGAAACTTCCTCAGGGGTATCGGTTCCTTGGTGGACCAGAGACGCAACAATTGTTGAAGCAAATGGGGAACTTCCCGTCCGGCTCGGAGCTCGGTTTGGTTACGGCGATGGGTGAGGGTGAGCAGTGGTTCATGGTGGTCCGGTATATCGATGCGGGCTATGTGAAGGATGACGAGGCGGCCAATTGGGACGCCGATGCGCTGATGACCTCCATTAAGGAAGGCACGGAAGAAGACAACAAGACCCGCCAGGCGCAAGGGTTTCCCCCGCTGATCATTCGTGGATGGGAAGAAAAGCCGCATTACGACAAGACCGCGAACAAGGTGGTCTGGGCGATCTCGGCGCAGGAGCGAGAATCGGCGGTGGGGGTCAATTACAACACCCTGGCCCTGGGACGGCAGGGGTATCTCAGCATGAATATGGTGGGCGCCCTGGAACAGTTGCCGATGCTGAAGCCGCACGTCGGACTTCTGTTGTCCAATGTGGAGTTTATCGAGGGGAAACGGTATGCCGATTTCGATAGTACCACCGACAAGGTGGCCGCGGTCGGCCTGTCGGCGCTCATCGCCGGCGCGGCGATCAAGTCCGGCCTCTTGGCGAAGCTCTGGGGGTTCATCATTCCGCTGGTGATTGCAGGAAAGAAGCTGTTGATGCTGTTGGTGATTGCGCTCGGCGGATTGGCCGCGAAATACCTCAAGAAGAAACCGCAGGCTGAGCAGCCGGGTGGCGGCGGAGGATTGTCGTCGTGAAAATTCTCCTGCTGCTCCTGGGCGGCCTCAAGCTGGGCAAGATTGCGCTCACCGGCGGGACCATGCTCCTGTCGATGGTGATCTATAGTTTCATCTTCGGCTGGTGGTATGCGGTGGGGTTCGTGCTGCTGATCCTGTTCCACGAGCTGGGGCATTATGCCGCCGCCAAGCAGCGTAACCTCAACGTCGGGGCTCCCACCTTTATTCCGTTCGTGGGTGCCTGGATTCAACTCAAAGAACAGCCGATGGACGTGGAAACCGAGGCCTATGTGGGCATCGCCGGCCCGGTGGCCGGCACGTTTGCCGCCATGGCCTGCTACTACGCGGCAGAATACAGCCACAGTCAATTGCTGTTGGCCCTGGCTTATGCCGGCTTCATGATCAATCTGTTCAACCTCATTCCCCTCTCACCGCTGGATGGCGGGCGCATCACGGCTATTATCTCGCCGAAGGTCTGGTGGCTGGGTGTGCCGATTCTGATCGGGCTCTTTGTCATGAATCAGAGTCCCATGCTGCTGCTGATCGCCATCATGGCTCTCCCTCACCTCATGGCGACCTTCCGGGGCGGTCCCCACGGCCTGCCGGAACGGTACTACGATGTGCCGCTCTCAACCAGGGTGAGCTACGGCCTGTACTACCTCGGGCTGGCGGCGTTTCTTGGTATCATGAGTTATGAAACGCATCTCCTGCTCCCTTCCCGTAACTGATCAACAGTGCTAACGGGTAGATTCCTGTGTACACGTTCACAGCTGAAGTGAGTCGTATTCAGGACCTCACGCACGACGTGCGCGAGATCGAATTGCGCCTCCTGGAGCCGGCCGGCATCACGTTTAAGCCCGGGCAGTTCGTGTCATTCGAAGTGCCGAAGGAGGGACAGCCTCGACCGCTGACCAGGCCCTATTCCATTGCGTCACCGCCGGGTGAGCGGGAGCGGATCCTGCTCGTGCTGAATCTCGTGCAGGGTGGACCGGGGTCGAGTTATCTGTTCGGCTTACGGGTGGGAGCGCGAACTTCGTTCAAGGGGCCGGCAGGGGCTTTCTATTTGCGGGACGATGGGGGAAGAGACCTGTTGTTCGTCGCGACGGGAACCGGCATCGCGCCGATCCGAAGCATGATTCTGGCGCAACTGCAGCGAGCGCCGGACCGGCCGATCACCCTGTTTTGGGGACTTCGCAGTCAGCGGGACTTGTATTGGCAGGAAGAATGGGCGGCGCTGGCCACCGCCCACCCCACCTTTTCCGTCGCGACGACGCTGTCCAGGCCGGAACCCTGGTGGCAAGGTGCCTGTGGGCGAGTGACGACGCTGGTGGAGGAGCGGATGTCCTTCGTCAACAATCTTGCCGTCTATCTTTGCGGCGGGAGCGGAATGATCAAGGACGTGACGGCCCGGCTTCAGGCCAAAGGGCTGTGTCCCATCTATAGAGAGAAATATTACGACTAGCAGGCCGATGAAAGAGGCCGCCAACGGCGTTCTCGCGTCGCTCACTCCTTCGACATACCGGAACAGTATGCCTCAGTCGTTCGCTCGCTGCGGCCTTGTTCACGACCTCTTTGATCGGCCTGGAGGCCTCTCCCCTTCCGAGGCAGGTGACCTACTCAGTCTTGGGGGCGCGCTTGGTGGTATGCTGAAACACGCATTTGGGGCAGGTATAGTGAATGAACTGGCCGCCGGCGACCAGGCGCTTAGTCATGGGGACCTTGCACCAGGTGCAGAGACGTTCCGGCAATTCAGCGGTCGGTGCGGAAGGATTGGATTGGGGTGTCGACGTATCAGCCATGGTCGGCATTCTCGCTAAGGGGTCGAGAGTTTGTCAATGTGCGGGAAGCACGAGAAATTTCGGAGATAAATATTTACAGGGTTTCAAACGTTCAGTATATTGCAAACATGTGTTCCCACTCCCACCATTCCCAACAGAAAGGTCATATCGCATATGCACAACGCAGAAGGTGCCACCTCCGACGACATCTCATCATCTTCAGCCAGGGTTGCTGACTCCGCAGTCCATCCGGACTCTGTCGGACCCGGCAAAGCCTGGGGCATTTGCACCTCCGTTGACCTCCACGATTGCATTCCCGAGCGTATTCGCGACGCCAAACAAATCGAAGCCTACGTTGTGCAGCTCTGCGAACTGATCGAAATGAAGCGGTATGGCGCCTGCCAGATCGTGAATTTCGGAGAAGGCCGCGTGGCGGGCTACAGCATGGTGCAGTTGATCGAGACCTCCTTGATCAGCGGGCACTTTGCCAACGACACCAACAGCGCCTATCTCGATATTTTCAGTTGCAAGGGTTATGAGCCGGCCGTCGTCGAAGAATTCTCCAAGGCCTTCTTCGGCGCCCGTCGTTCGAGCCATCGGGCCATGTTGCGGTACTAGACCAAGGGCACAGATACTTCCGGTTTCCGGCAGGAGGCGTTGTCTTGCCGGAACCTTATGCCATGAATCCGACACCACCTAAAACCGTGCGGGCGTTTTTCTCCACACTCGCGGGTAAACTGGATCCTGAAGCAGCCGAAGGACTGGATGCCGTCTACCAGTTCGACCTGAACGGCGCCGATGGAGGACAATACCAACTGCAGATCCGGGACGGTGTCTGTCAGGTTTCTGAAGGCACCCACCCGGATCCGCATGTGACCCTGGCGATGTCGGGGGAGGATTGTCTGAAGGTGTTGAACGGTCAGGTCAGCGGCACGATGGTGGCCATGACCGGGCGGCTGCGTATCAGTGGTGATATGGGCCTGGCTATGCAGCTGGCCTCTCTCTTTCCCAGTCTCCGCCCCTAACGGGCGACCGAATCCTCCCCCCGTTTTCTCGCACCCATCCTGGTTCGCCGCGCTGTCGAGCATGATCTACAAACCGGCGCTTTCAGGGTCTCGTCGCTCGCCCCCGGCGCATGCCTGCGCGATTCGTTTCACGAACGGCGATGCACGGAAGTGGTGAATGGCGTGAACTTGTCGCCGGCGGAGGGGGCAATCTTTTGCTACGCCGGTTGGGTCGCGGGTGCGTCGGCCTCGGCGTCTGCTCCGGCCAGCTGATCCGCCCGACGCGGGAAACGCTCTTCCAACATGGTATAGACGGTCGGCACGAGGAACAGCGTTAGAATCGTCGAGACCGTGAGTCCTCCCACGACGGCGCGAGCGAGCGGGGCATTGGTCTCGCTGCCGGTGCCGAGCCCAAGGGCCATGGGCATCAGCCCGACCACGGTGGCGAGTGAGGTCATCAGAATGGGGCGGAGTCTGGTGCGCGAGGCCGTGACGACGGCGGCGGCGAGGTCCAGGCCGCGGCGTCGCAGCACATTGGTGTAGTCAACCAGCAGGACCCCGTTGGAGACCACGATTCCCAACATCATGATGATGCCCATGAGGGAGGAGGTGGAGATGGTGGTGTTGGTCAAATAGAGGATGACAATCACGCCGGGGATGCCCATCGGCACGGAAAACATGATGATGAAGGGGTCGATCAGTGATTTGAACTGTGCGGCCATCACCATATACACCAGGATCAATGCCAGGGCGCTGGCATAGGTGAGGCCTTCGAACGTCTCGCGTTGCTGTTGGATTTGACCGGCGAGTCGGATGCTGAATCCCGGCGGGAGCTGCATCTGGGCGAATGCCGACTCCAGGTCCTGGGCAATCGAACCGAGATCCCGGCCAACGGGGTTGGCGGTGATATGGACGACCCGCTGGAAATACTTGCGTTCGATCTTCACGGGCCCGGCGTTCAGCTTCAGCGTCGCCAGGTTCTTGAGCAGGACCGGCTCTCCGTTTTTCGTCGTCAGGAGGACATGCTCGATGGCCGACAGGTCCTTGCGATGTTCTTCCGCGAGCCAGGCGCTGATGTAATATTCATTGCCGTTCTGGGGGTCGGTGAAGATGATCGGGTCGGTCTGGCCGTTCCCGTTTAATGAAAACAGGACGGCGTTGGCCACGTCCGTCTCGCTGATTCCCAGCAGCGCGGCCTTCTCCCGGTCGACAACCACGTTGACCTCGGGGTAGTTTTCCTCCCGGCTGACTTCAATGTCGGCCATGCCTGGAATCTTATGCATGAGGTCCTGTACCTGGTGGATGACGGTGCGGGCCTTTTCGAAGTCGTACCCATAAATTTCGACATCGATGGACTTCTGCGAGCCGAAGCTGGTGACCCGTTTGACCAGGCCTCCCGGATCGAAGAACATCGCGACGCCGGGGAAGAGCTTGATGATCGCCGGTCTGACGGCGTTCATGATCTCGACCTGGTTGCGCCGGCGCTTGTCGGGCGACGCCAAATAGACCGAAATGACCGAGGTGTGCGGGCCGGTGTTGGGATTGAACAGGGACGAGCGTCCTTGAGCCAGCACTCCGGTGCTGGAGGCGATCGCTTCCAGTTCATCCGGGGGGATCTTTTCCCGAAGTACACGCTCGACCTCGGCGACCTGATCGACGGTTTTTTCCACCCGCTGGCCGACCGGCCCGCGAAGCACGATCCGGAACTGGCTTTCGTCCGAGACCGGAAGAAATTCGGTGCCGATGAAGGGCAGCAGCATCAGCGATCCGACGAAAATCGTGACCACGGACACCAGCAAGGTGCGCCGGTGGGCCAGTACCCAGCGCAGGCTGCGTTCGTATCCTTCATCGAGCGCGTCGTACCGGCGCTGGCTCCACTGCATGATGCTCACGAACCAGGAGGGCAAGGAACGGTGCGCCTCCTGTTCCGACTTCAAGAAGCGATAACAGAGCGCGGGGGTCACCGTGCGGGAGACGAAGAACGAGGTGAACAGGGCGATGGCGATCGTAAGGGTCAACGGAATGAGCAGCAGTCGCGCGATCCCGACGATGAAAAACATGGGGAGGAAGACGACGACGGTGGTGACCGTGGAAGCGAAGATCGGCATGGCGACCTCGCGGGCGGCATTGACGATGGCGTCCCACCGGTTCCGGTCGACATTCAAATGGCGTTGAATGTTTTCCAATTCCACGATGGAATCGTCCACCAGCCGGCCGATGCCCAGCGCCAGGCCGCCCATCGTGAAGACATTCAGCGTCTGGTTGGTGAAGTACAGCACGATGAACGTCACGAGAATGGACAGCGGGATGGCAACCGAGATGATCAGCGTGCTGGTGAGGTTTCTGAGGAACAGCAAAATCACCGCCGCCGCGAGCAGCGAGCCATGGAGGGCCTGTTCGATGAGGTTCTTGATCGATTGCCGGATGTAGACCGATTGGTCGAAGGAGATGCCCAATTGCACACCCGGTGGAATGCCGATCATTTTCGGGATCGCCTTCCGCAAGGCATCGACGACTTCCACCGTGTTCGCAATCGGTTGCTTGTTCACCCGCAGGTAGACGGAGCGTTTGCCGTCCGTGCGGACCACGTTGGTTTGAATGTCCGACGAGTCGCTCAGCACGCCGACATCACGCACGCGAACCGGGTTGCCCCGTTGATCGATTTTCACCACGACATCGTTGATGGGCTCCACCGTCTTGAACTGCGTGTTGGTGAAGACGTTGTAGTCGAGGTTGCCGGCTTTGATGTCGCCCGACGGCAGAATCAGGTTGGAGGCCTTGACGGCGTTGACCACGTCCAGAATGGAGAGGCCACGCGCCTGGAGCAGGGCCGGGTCCAGATTGATATTGATCTGCCGGATCTTGCCGCCCTCGACGGTCGCTGCCGCGACGTTGGAGATCTGCTCGATCTGCGGGGCGATCGTGTTGTAGGCCAGGTCGTAGAGTGCCCGTTCGTCCAGATCGCCGCCGGAGGCCGTCACGAAGGCTACGGGAATGTTCGAGACATCGAACTTGACGATGAACGGCTGCAGAATCCCGGGCGGCAGGCTGTTCAAAATCTGGGTGATGCGCTGCATCACTTCCATCTGGCCCACGTTGATGTCCGCGCCCCAGTTGAACCAGACCTGCACCGCGCCGATGCCTTGTTTGGCGAAGGACTCGACATGTTCGACGTTCGAGGCGGAACTGACGGCCTTCTCGATGGGATAGACCACGCTCTGTTCGATGTCGAGCGGGGGCGCCCCCTTATAGATCACTCCGACGAACGCGACCGGGACCTGAATGTTTGGGAAGAGATCGACGGGGAGCCGTTCGAGCGACGTGGCCCCCAGGATGACCATGGCCAGGGACAGCATCAGGATGCCGATGCGGTTACGAAGTGCGAGTAGCGTCAGCCACATAATGGAGACGTGAGCGGTGAAACGTTAGATGTGAAACGAAGTGAGCCTGCCGTCAACGCAGGAGGTCCCTTCACTTGGTGCCTGTTACGACTCACGCTTCACGGCATCCATCGGCTGCGTCTGAACCGCCGCGCCCTCGCTCACCAGGTCTTTGCCGGAGACAATCACCTGTTCGTCCCCCGTGAGGCCCTTCACCACTTCGACGCGATTGTCTGAGCGGGCCCCCAGTTCAACCGGGACCTGATGGGCCTTCCCGTCTTTGACGACATAGACGTATTGTGACTCTTCGAGCCGGCTCACCGCATCCAGGGGAATCTGAATCGCCTGGGGATGTTTTCCCACCAGGACTTCGACGCGGGCGAACATGCCGCCCTTGAGCCGATGATCTTTGTTGGGGAGGTCGACCTCGACGGTCATGGTGCGGGTGGCGCGATTGAGTGCCTGCACGATGCGGGTCACCGTGCCTTCAAAGACTTCGTTCGGGTAGGCTTCGGCGCGCACATCCGCGCGCTGCCCGACCTTCACCAGCGGCACATCCTTCTCCACGACCTCGATCAGGGTGCGGACGGTTTCGACGTCATGCACACTTAAAATTCCTCGCGACATCGTGGACGTGCTGGCGGTGGTGCCGCTCACATAGGCGCCGGGGTCGAGGTTGCGTTCCGCGATATAGCCGGCAAACGGGGCACGGATGGAGGCATAGGCCAGATTGGTGACGGCCTGGGCCAAGGCGACGTCCATCTGTTGCACCTGCGCTCGCAAGGAGTCCTGTAAGGCCAGCGCCGCGTCGCGATTCACCAGCGCGGTATCCAGGTCCTGCTGGGAGACGAACTGGTCCTTGATCAAGGCCTGCATGCGGTCGAGCGTGAGGGCGGCGTTGCGCACGGCCGCCTCCTGCTGCACGACCTTGGCCTTTGCGGATAGGAGATTAGCCTTAGCCTGATTGACCGCGTGTACATAGTCGGTGTGATCGATTTCGACGAGCAGTTGATTGGCTTTCACCAGGTCGCCTTTATCCACATAGATCTTGGCGATGTAGCCGTCCACGCGGGAGAAAATATTCACGAGCTGATTGGGAATGAGGTCGGCGGTGTAGGTTAATCGTACGTCCAGGTCCTGCTTGATGGGACTCATGGTGCCGACGGTGAGAATCCGGTTTTTCCGGGGATCGCTCTTGGCTCCGCTGCTGAGGCGGAGCGCGACCAGCGCTATGACGGCCACAAAGAGCATGATGCCGAGGGTCACGATCGGATGCCGTCTGATGAGATTAGCGGACACGCGACAGCCCTCGCTTCCTGGATGTGGATGAACGCCGCAATCCGTTCAGGAACAGTTCCACGTAGGTAGAGACAATCTCCTTGTGCGGGCAATGCAACGGCACATCGAAAATATCATGCAGCAGCCGGTGGTGGACGACCATCCCGATGAAGGCGCGCGCGGCCAGCAGCGGATCGATCTCGCGGAACGCGCCTTCCTCGATCCTGGTCCGAATGTATCCTGCCAGGTAGTCGTAGAACCAGCGGTGCTGCTTGCCGAAAAACATGTCGGCCAGTTCGTGGCCCTCTAACGCGCTGAAGAGCAGCAGTCGCAGCATGGTGGGATCGGCGCCGGGACGGATGCGGTATCCGGCGATGAGGGTGAAGACCCGCTGATCGTCACGTTTGCGGGCGACTTCTTCGACGGCGCTCAGCAACTCGCTGAGCGGGGCCTTTTCGGCAAGGATGGCGGTATAGAGCGCTCGCTTGGTCGGGAAATATTTGAACACCAGGGCTTCGCTGACGCCGGCGGCGCGCGCGATGGCCTTGGTGGTCGTGCCCTTGAAGCCCTTGGCTGCGAACAGACTGGCGGCCGAGGCGATCAGGCTGGCCTGGCGGTCTTGGCCCGGATTGCGGGAGAGGGCGGTCGTCGGCTTCATGCGCTCGTCGATCAGGTGAGTGAGTGGTTACTCACCTGTCAGGCTATCACGGGCCAACTCGGCAAGACAAGAATCTCGCTGGTTTCGGGACGACGTATTCGGCCATGGAGGAAGGGAACGGCCTTAAAACGTCGAAGGCGAATTGCCTTCGTTGAACTTCGCACGAAAGGCTTCGCTCTCGAAGAAGATGACGCCCTGGCTGGTGCGCAGGTCATAGCGGAGAATGATTTCGCTTTCGTCACCCTGCCAGTTGAAAAACTTCACGGCGCCGCCCGCGACCTGGCCGGGAGTCTGGTCGAGAGGGCCGAATCGTTCCTGCAGGTAACTCAGTATCCGGTCGTGGGCCTCTTTGCCGCTGTATCGCACCATGACTCGCGCGAATTTCCCATCGACGGTGCTGAACTTCATCGAATCGACCGTCGCCGAACCCAATGTCCGGTCGGCGGATTTCAGTTCATAGGTCTGGACCCGGCCTGTGTCTTCGACCTTCACGAACGTGTCGGATTCGGAGAACGACGCACCCCAGGGAATGCCTTCGAACCCGTTCGGGTCGTTTTGCATGGGGACGGCCAGCGCCAGCGCGACCGGAAGCAGCAGCGCGGCAACGAACGCGGTGAGGGCCGTGGGCCATTGTCCAGGAGTGATGAAGAGGGGCTGAGCCATGTTATTCCGCCGTATCCGACATCCGGTCCTGAAATCTCGGCGCGAGGTTGCGACTTTCGATAAAGATAAAGCCCCGGTCCCGGTTGGCCTCATAGGTGAGGCTGATCTCGGTATCCGTCCCGCGCCAGGTGTATTGCTGGTTCAGGCCCCGCATCATCTGCCCGGGGATCCGCTCGATCCTGCCATAGGACCGTTCGAGGAATTGCAGCACGTGCGCGTGGGCTTTCGCGCCATTGTACCGAATAGTTACCCGCGCAAACTGATCATCGACGGTCGAAAGGTGGACGCTCTCGACCGGAATATCGGCATAGACCGGGGGATGATCGCGAAACTGGTAGTCAATCGTATGCGAATTGGATCGTGTTACCGTCAGTTCCGGAATGTCGGTGAGAGGGATCCCCCAAGTGAGTTGGCCGAAGCCATGAGGATCGTTTGCCATCGTGATGGCCTGTGCAGGCACGGCCACGATGAAGATGAGCGCACCGAGAAGCCCCAGGCGACGCGCCATGCGGAGAGAGGAGCATATCCAAAACGCGTTAGGCATGGCCTTCAATCGTTTCTCCCCAAACGCTATCACGGTTCTCGCGGTGACGGCAACTCGGTGGCGCTGTTCTTGTGAATGGAGGACCCCTTGGCTATAATGCGCCTTTTGTGCCTGGGCCGATGAGACACGAGGAGCAGGGGGCATGATCGAGAGCGATGTGTTTGTGCAAGCGCTCGAGAATCTGGGCGTGAATTTTTTCACCGGGGTGCCGGATTCGTTGCTCGGCGGCCTTATCGAAGAATTGTTGACGCGGAAGCTCTACACCCCTGCGGTGCGTGAGGATGAAGCGGTCGCCATGGCGGCGGGCGCCTACATGGCCGGGAAAGTTCCCGCTGTGCTCATGCAGAATTCCGGGCTCGGGACGTCGTTGAATACGCTCATTTCGCTGAACATGATCTATCGCCAGCCCTGTATCCTCCTGGTGTCCTGGCGGGGGTTCGAGGGCAAAGACGCCCCGGAACATCTGGTGATGGGCGAGACGATGCCGCAGTTACTCGACACCATGAGAATTCCACACCGGACGCTGTCGGAACCGACGATGCTGGACGATCTCCGGTGGGTGGGGCAGACCGTGATGAAGCAGCGTGTTCCGGTCGCGCTCCTGATTAAGAAGGGGATTATCAAGGGGTTGCATCCATGAGGCCCGAACAAGGCACCATGCAGAGTCGGGCGCAGGCCATGGCGGCGCTGCTCGAATTGCTGACCGATCAGCCGGTCATCATCTGCAATGGATTTCCCTCGCGGGAAGCCCACAAGCTTGCCGATCGCCCGACTCATTTTTACATGATCGGGTCGATGGGGAATGCGCCGGCCATTGCGCTTGGCGTGGCGCTCTCCAAGCCAGGCAAGCAGGTCATCGTCTTCGACGGCGACGGCAATGTCCTCATGGGGATGGGTACATTGGCCACGGTGGGCGCGCTGAAGCCGAAAAATTTCATCCATGTGGTGTTCGACAATGAAGTCTATGGTTCCACTGGAAATCAGCCGACCATCTCGAATGTCGTGCAGTTGGAGAAAGTGGCCAGGGCGGCAGGCTACGTCAACGTCGAGCGCGTATTGGACCGGGACGACCTCGTCTACGAATTTAAGGATATGTTGAAGAAAGAAGGCCCCAGCATGTTGCTGGTCAAGGTCAACGAGTTTGTCGAGGATGCCGGGCGGGTGGCGCTCGAGCCGCCGGCCATCACCGCTCGATTCATGAACGCAATTGAATAGCACCGATGTGCTGAGTGCGATGTGTGGGGCCGCTCCGCTCAGTCCCGATCCACAGCCTGAGGCATGAACATGATACTTCTAAATCCAGGTCCGGTGAACGTGAGCGAACGGGTGCGGCAGGCGTTGTTGCGTCCGGATATCTGCCATCGCGAGTCCGAGTTTTCAGATCTGTTGGGCCGTATCCAACACAAACTGCTGGCGGCGTTTGTGCCCGGGGCCGAATCCGACTACGTGGCCGTATTGTTGACGGGGTCAGGCACGGCGGCGGTAGAATCCGCGGTCATGTCCTGTCTGCCGATGGCCAAGCGCATGTTGGTCATCAACAACGGCGTCTACGGTGAGCGTTTATCCAGCATGGTCGGACTCCATCGACTCGGAGTCTCCGAACTCAAGTCGGAGTGGCACATTAAGCCTGATCCTGAGCGAGTCCGTTTGGCGCTACGCCAGCACCCCGAGGTGCATGCGGTGTCCATGGTGCACCACGAAACGACCACCGGGTTGATCAATCCGGTCAAAGAAATCGCAGAAGTCGTCGATAGTCTGAATCGGGTCTTTGTGCTCGACTCCGTCAGCGGCCTGGCCGGGGAACCGATCGATATTGCCGGGTCCCACATCTATATGGTGGCGGGGACCGCCGGCAAATGCATCCAGGGATTTCCGGGTGTGTCGTTCGTTCTGCTGCGCAAAGGATTCCTGGAACGGATGCGCAACTACCCCAAGCGATCCTGGTACCTCAACTTGACCCACTATATCGATGACCAGGGCAAAGGCATTGTGCCCTTTACCCCCGCCGTTCAAATTTACTATGCCTTTGAAGAAGCGTTGAGCGAGTTGCTGGAAGAGGGTGTTGCCAATCGGTTCCAGCGCTACAAGCGGGCGGCGGTACGCATTCGGGAACGGATGGCGACCCTGGGAGTCAAGACTTTGTTGCCGTCGGATTCGCTCTCGAATACGATCACGGCCTTTCACCTGCCTTCCGGCATCAGCTACGCCACGCTGCACGATCAATTGAAGGCACGCGGCTACGTCATCTACGCGGGACAAGGACAACTGGAATCCAAGATCTTCCGGATCGCCAACATGGGCGCCTTGACCGAGTTACAGATCGACGGGTTCCTGGGAGCCTTTGAGGAGGTGGTGACGGGAGCGGTTGCCCGCGCATGAAAGCGATCATCCTTGCCGCCGGAGTGGGGAAGCGTCTCTGGCCGGTGACCCAGCACAAGCCGAAATGCCTGATCGAGATCGGGGGGCAGACCTTGCTGTCCCGGTATCTCGAATCCCTGGCATCGGTGAAGATCCGGCAGGCCACCATCGTGGTCGGCTATAAGCAGGAAATGATCAGGGCCGCAGTCGGTTCGCATTGCCACGGGGTCGATCTTTCCTATTTGGTGAACGAGGAGTTCCACCGGGGCAGTATTTCCTCGTTATGGATTGCCCGGCCGGCGCTATCCGACGACGTGGTGATCATGGATGCGGATGTCTTGTTTCATCGCGAAATTCTCCGCCGGTTGGTGGCCTCCCCCTACGAGAACTGCCTGTTGATGGACGACACGGTGAAGCAAACGGGCGAGGAATGTATGGTCGTGGTGCAGGGCGATCGAGTAGTAGCCTTGAGCAAAAAGATGCCGGATCGGTACGATATTGCGGGCGAGGGAGTCGGATTTCTCAGGGTGCGACGGGCTGATACGGCCCACGTGATCGGCTCGCTCAAGGGCTATATCGATCAGGACCGCTGGGACATGGAATACGAAGACGGGTTGTTGCAGTATTTCCAGGACGTGAAGGTCGGACATGAGAAAATCGGCGGGTTGCCGTGGACGGAGATCGATTTCCCCGAGGACGTGACGAAGGCGGAGCGGGAGGTTCTGCCGCGGCTGTAAACGGAGGCGCGCCTCGCCTGAATCGGGAAGGCTTTCTCGTAAGATATCCGGCAGCTCTACCTATCGCGATGGATCTCCAGTTTTTTCCGAGATACGAATGACGAGAGACACATGACGAGCGACGAACGACGAATCCGACCATGAGTGAAAGTACACTGCAACGCGGGGCGGAACTTCAGGGATTGAGCACGGCCATTCTATTGCCGGGCGCCGGTCTGTTTGGAGATCGGCCGGGTCGTGGTCTGACCGACGTCGGTCCCTTAACCCCTATCGGCGGCTTAAGCTTGTTTCAACGTACCGTGCTCACGCTGCAACGCGGCGGCATGCGCCAATTGATCGTGCTGGCGGGCTCCGATGAAGAACTGCTCAAGCATGCCTTGGCACGGGGGGCCCGGGTGACGATTCCTGTGCGCTGGATGCCGGTGCGGGAGTTCCCGCTCGATGATCCGCGGACATGGGAATCACTGGCCACCGAAGTGCGGGGATTTTGTCTGATCGCAGGGGTGCAGGCTGTGTTCTCCAAGGGCTTGATCGAGCACTTGCGGCAGTCCGTGCGAGACGGCGAGGCGCTCGTTGTGACGCGGGAAGCCGGTCCGGTTGAGCCGGCCATGGGCCGCCGCAATCCGGTGGTGGCGTTTCAGGAAGGGCGGCTGATCTCGTTTCACAATCATCCGGGACAAGAGGGCCACCAGGTTGCCGCTGATTTGGTGGTGTTGCCGGCTAGTATTTTGACTCCGCCGAACGGAGCGGCCGCATCTCCTTCCGGTGCCGCAGAGCCGGCGGGCATGATTCCGGTACGACGCTGGCTGGAACGGGCGGCGGTGGAAGGGCGTGTCCGGGTGGTGGCAGCTGCGGCCCACGCAGGTCTGTGGTACCGGGACGTATGGGATCATACCAGCGCCGGATTGGCGGAGCGCACCCTCTTCCGCTCGTTGAAGGGTGAGGCTGAGGGATTCGTCGATCGCTATTTCAACCGGACGTTCTCGCGGCTGCTGACTCAACTGTTTCTGCGGATGAAGTGTTCGCCTAACGCCATCACGATGGTGGCGACGGCGGTCGGGATCATGTCGGCCGTGGGGTTCGGCATCGGGACGTACTCGGCGGGGATCGTGGCCGCGTTGCTGTTTCAATTGGCGGCGGTCATCGATTGTTGCGATGGCGAGGTGGCTCGGCTTACGTTTACCGAATCGCCGTTCGGTGCCTGGTTGGATATTGCCATGGACAATGTGGTGCATATGGCTATCTTTGCCGGGATCGCCTGCGGCGCGTATCTCCGGCAGGCCGGTACCGAAGGCGCCTGGGTTCCGTTGGCGCTCGGCGGAGCTGCGGTGTTCGGCAACATCATGTCGTTCTGGCTGGTTACAAAGGCGCAAAAAATCGGCGCGACGCGTGGTTGGAATACGCCCAAGCAGGCGGCCTGGTCCGACTTCATTCTGAAGAACGTCGCAAGTCGGGATTTTTCCGTGGTGGTCTTTCTCTTTGCGCTGCTGGATAAACTGGATTGGTTTCTGTGGATGGCCGCACTCGGCTCCACCGTCTTCTGGTTGATGATGGTCTGGGTGATTCGTCCCTCGGCACGGGCCCGTGCTTAAGGCGGCCCTCCTTCTGCTCGGGGCCCTGACGTTCTCTGTACTGGTCTGGCATATCGGCATCGGGCGGATCTACGAGGCGGTCACGCAACTCGGCCCCGCCGCCATGCTGGTGATTCTCCTCCCCTCGCTGCTCATGTACATTCTGGAAGCCTACGGATGGCTGGTCACGCTCGGCGCGTGGGCGACGAACGTGCCCTTCTGGCGCGTGCTGGCCATTCGCACCGCCGGAGAGGTCGTGAACATGACGACCCCCACGGCCTACGTGGGCGGAGAGCCGCTTAAGGCGTTTCTCCTCAAACGGCAGGGCGTGCCGATCGTGGAAGGGCTGGCCTCGGTGGTGACGGCGAAGACCACGATGACGATCGCCCAGATTCTCTTTATCCTGTCCGGCATCGGGCTCGCGTTCTGGCTGTTGGGCGCGGGAGGATCGGTAGGACAAACCGCCATGGCCGGCCTTGTCTCTGTCGGGCTGCTGGGGTTCGGGGTCGGCGCGTTCGTGGTCGTGCAACGCCAGGGCATGTTCGGGTGGATCCTGAAGATACTGCGGCGCCTTGGTCTGCGCATTCAATATCTGGAATCGCGTGAGCAACAACTGCTGGACTTGGATCGCACCATCGCCGGATTTTATGCGACGCAGCGCTCCGCCTTTCTCCTTTCGACCGGGCTGTTTCTCCTGGGATGGCTCGCGGAAGCGCTGGAAGTGTTCGTCATGATCCTCTGTCTGGGCCAACCGGTCACAGTGTTGTCGGCCCTGGCGATCGGAGCCCTCGCGGTGCTGATCAAAGGGGGCACCTTCTTCATCCCGGGGAGCTTAGGTGCGCAGGACGCCGGCAATCTCTTGCTGCTGACGGCGTTCGGGTATGGAGATGTGACCGGAATCACCTTTGCCCTGTTGCGGCGCTTTCGGGAATTTGTCTGGATTGCCATTGGGTTGGCGTGCCTTGCCATGCTCCCAAAGGGCGAAGAGCCTCCGGTTCCTGCCCCCTGATCTGTATTCCGGCCGTCGGCCATTTCACACAAAAATACCCGTCCTTTTTCCTACAACCGCCTCGTCACGGGACGATGGTTGTCGCCATCCCAACCATTTTTTGCCCGTTATGGCGTGAACTGGATGAAAACGATTCTCTTGCTACACTTATGTGGTTGGAGATTCCTTGTGCCGACCGGCGGCGCGGCTGTCGGGAGACCGAAGGCCTGACATTGTAGGGAAAACCATGCAACCACCATATAAGCGCGCTCCTCCAGCCCCACCGGCTGTGCAGGAGGGTAAGACTGTGACCAGCGCGGATCGGGTAGGCGACCGAATGCTGCCGCCTCTGGAGGACCCGGCCGAGGCCTTGCGATTTTGTCGCGCCTTGGCTTCGGCGCTTGAACGTGCCTCCGACGGCGAGAGACATGCCCTCACACCGGCAAACTTCGCGGCCATGATGGGACAGGCGGAGCCATCGACGGGTCGGCCTGAGCTCTCCGTGATCATCCCGGTTTTCAATGAGGAGGAGAATCTCCTCACGCTGCATGGCCGCCTCACCAGAGCGTTGGTGAATCTGGGAATGGAGTATGAAATCGTTCTGGTGGACGACGGCAGTCAGGACCAGAGTCCGGACATTTTGCGAAGGCTGGAAGCGGAGGATCAACGGATCGTCATCGTGGAGTTTGCGCGGAATTTCGGGCATCAGGTGGCGATCAGTGCCGGGCTTGAGCAGAGCCGTGGACGAGTCGTCTGCATTATGGACGCCGACCTGCAGGATCCCCCCGAGGTGTTGCACACCTTTCTGGCCAAGTGGCGGGAGGGCTGGGAGGTCGTCTATGCCATCCGGACCGAGCGTAAAGAGTGGTGGGGGAAGCGATTGGCCTATGCGGGGTTTTATCGCCTGCTGCAGCGGGTGGCCAACATCGACATCCCATTGGACGCCGGAGATTTTTGTGTCATGGACCGGCGAGTGGTGGACCTCCTGGTGCGCATGCCCGAGCGCAATCGTTTTGTCAGGGGGATTCGGAGTTGGGTGGGGTTCAAACAAATCGGCGTGCCCTACGAACGCCACGCCCGCCATGCGGGGGCGCCCAAGTACACGTTCAGGAAGCTCCTCTATCTCGCGCTGGACGGACTGATCTCCTTCAGCCATATGCCGCTGCGCATCATTACCCTCCTGGGGTTCAGCGTGTCGTTCCTGTCGTTCCTTGTAGCGTTGTTCTATCTGGTCAAGAAGTTCACGCTGGGCACCGGCGTGCCAGGCTTTACCACACTGGTCGTCTCCATCTTTTTTCTCTCGGGCATTCAACTGATGACGATCGGGGTCATCGGCGAGTACATCGGCCGGATTTCCGACGAGGTCAAACGGCGCCCACTCTACGTAGCTCGCCGGGTGACGAGGAGATAGTCGCCATTCGTATTCTCATGTTCGATAATGAGTTTCCTCCGCTGGGCGGCGGCACCGGCGTGGTGAACTATCACCTGTTGCAGGAGATGGCGTCGCATCGGGATGTGGTCGTAGACCTGGTGACCTCTTCACGGACCAAGGCGAGGTATGAGAGCGAGCGGTTTGCGGAGCGGATTACGATCTATAAAGTTCCCGTCGACAATCGGAACATCCACCATGCGACCAATCGCGAGTTGTTGCGGTACAGCTGGCGAGGCCTGCGCATGGCGCAGCGCCTTCTGCGCGCCCATCGGTACGATGTCAGCTTTGCCTTTGCCGGAGTGCCGGCAGGGGCGATCAGTTGTCTGCTGCGGTTGACCCACGGTCTGCCGTACGTGTTGTCGCTTCAAGGGCCGGACGTGCCCGGTTTCGAAGCGCGCTACGCCTACCTCTATCCGGTGCTGACGCCGTTGATCAAACGGATTTGGCGGCATGCGGGAGCCGTGACGGCTATCAGTGGGGAGCAGGAAGCCTTGGCGCATCGCACGCTGCCGGGTCTGCCGCTGGTAACGATTCCCAATGGCGTCGATACCACTCTGTTCACTCCCATCCATCTGGAATCCAATCGGCCATTCACGATTGTCTGTGTCGCGCGCTTGATCGAGCGCAAGGGGCAACATCATCTGCTGAAAGCATTTGCGCAATTGCGGGCCACCTGTGAGCAGCCGCTACAGCTGCTATTCGTGGGTACCGGCGATGCCGAGACCGTGTTACGGGAGTCGGCGGACCGCCTCCAAGTGGCGGACTCTGTGATTTTCAAGGGATTCGTTGGGCGGGACCGGATGCCGGCTGTGTACCAAGAGGCAGATGTGTTTGTGTTGCCGTCCGAGCAGGAGGGCATGTCGATTGCGTTGTTGGAGGCGATGGCGTCCGGGTTGCCGGTCATTGTGACCGACACGGGAGGAACCGCGGAGTTGGTGACGAAGGGGAAGAACGGCGAGATTGTCCCCTGGGCCGATGTGCCGGCGCTGGTGCGCGCCATGAGGGAGTTGCTGCAGGCCGATGACCTGCGACGACGGATGGGTGCGGAGAATCGCCGGCGGGTGCTCCAATTTGGGTGGCCCGCGCTCGCGACCAGGTATCTCGAATTGTGCGCGAGCGTGATGGCACCCGCGCCGGCAGCCAGGCCGGTGGTCGGTCGCTCCACTGCGGACACCGATGGCGGGTGGCAGAGGGAGCCACGGGCATGAGCGCGCGGCCGCATATCTGCATTCTGACGAGCCAGTACTTCGACTGGGGGATCTACGGCGGATTCGGGAGCATGTCCCGGAAATTGGCCGAGAGTCTTGTGCGCTCTGGCCACCGGGTCAGCGTCATTGTTCCCGGGCGACAGGGACAACAGCCGAGTGAAACGATCGGCGGGGTGGAGATCCGGAGTTTTTCACCACGAAACGTCGTGGCGGCCTGCCGCCTGATTCGGGAATCCACCGCCGATATTTTTCATTCGCAGGACCCAACCGTCCTGACCTATCTGGCGCAACGTTTCCACCCACGACGCGCTCACCTGGTAACGAGCCGCGATCCGCGCGAAATGAGCGACTGGTGGGTTGAATTCCTGTATGCCACCCCGATGCGTCGCCTCTTGACTCCCCTCAACTACCTGACCGAATCCGGGTTGTTGGTCAGGCGGGCTGTGCGTCGGGCTGACGCGGTGTTCTGTCCGGCCCATTTCCTGAAGGAGAAGGTCAAGCGCCTCTATGGTCTATCGGTCTTGCCGACGCTGCTGCCCAATCTCATCGATGTTCCCGCCACACTGCCCACAAAAAGTGCGCGCCCCACCATTACTTTTGTGGCGCGGTGGGACAAGCGCAAACGGCCCTGGCTGTTCCTGGAATTGGCCGCGCAGTTCCCGAAGTACCGGTTTGTGGCGGTGGGGCAGGGGAGTGCCTCGGCTGAATCCGGTTTCGACGCTCAATTGCGCAGGAAATTTCGTGATGTGCCCAATCTCGAGATGCCGGGGCTGATCAATCGTTTTCGTGAGCCGGAGCGGATGCACAAGATTCTGTCGGACACGTGGATCTTTGTCAGCACCGCAGTCCGAGAGGGGCTTCCGTTAACCTTTCTGGAAGCGGCGGCATACGGCTGTCCGATCATCAGCCGGGTGGATCCGGACCAGTTTGCCTCCCGATTCGGGAAGCAGGTGCACGACGATGACTATGCGTCCGCGATCCGCACTCTGTTGGCCGAGTCGCCGTTGGAGAAAGGCCGTGCAGCCTACGACTACGTACGGGAGACGTACGAAACTTCCACGGCTCTGGCGGCTCATCAAACACAGTACGAGCGGTTTGCGGCCTGATCGTTCAGGTGTTCGTCCCGTCTCCCCTTTGAGGCCTCTGCGGTCGATCGGAAACAAGATTCATGTCGGCGCAAGCGGTTTCTAAAGGTATCCTATCCATCGGCAGTTGGTCGGTGGTGAAAATGGCCACCTCGGCCTTGGTGTTGCCGACCCTCGCCCGCATGCTCGGCATCGAAGGTTACGGACAGTATGCCTATTACATGGCCCTTCTGTTGCTCGCCTCTCAATTCGCCAATGTCGGCATGATGCAGACCATGACGAAACGTATCGCGGAGCAACCGGAGGACGTGGCCTGGTGCCGGGCCGTGGCGCACGCGGGGGCGTTGATCAATGCGGTAGGCCTGCTGTCGGTGAGTGTCGTGGTGGGCCTGGTGGTCGGGACGACTGCTCCGTCCGGGACGGCGGCCCTGCCTATCGCGTTGGTGATCGTCGGCGTGTTGATGTTCGACCAGGTGTGGTTTTATGCGCGCGGTGTACTCCACGGTCTTCGACATGAGGAGCGTGCGGCGATCCCAGGCATGATCGGCGTGGTATCGGCAGGCCTGTTGGGCGTGCTGGCGGCCACGGCCGGTTTGGGCGTGACCGGCGTGTTTGCCGGGTTATTGACGGCTAATCTCTTTGTGGCCATGGCCTGTCTCAGGGCGGTACTGAAGGTATTGAGCGGGGGCGAATGCCGGGAGTCTGGTCGGACTGTCTCCTCAGTGACAGGACCTCTGTTGCGCTTCGGGCTGCCGGCCATGCTGTTTTCGGTGCTGAATATGGCCCTCTGCTCGTTGGATGTGATTCTGGTTCGGCACCTTGCCGGCGAGGCGCAGGCAGGTCTTTATGCGGCGGCGATTCAGTGGTCGCAATTCGTGTGGTTCATTCCGATTGCGGTCGAAGGCGTCATGTTGCAGGCGACGGCGCGCCTGTGGGCGGAGCAACGGGTGGATGAGGTGAGCCAGTTGGTCGGCAGGCTGGTACGGTACGTGGTGGTGGGGACGACGTTCCTACTCCTGTTGGTCGCGGTCCTGGGTGAGCAGATCGTGACGGTCTACTTCGGCCCTCGTTTTGCCGATGCTGCCCTGGGATTGCGTCTGTTGGTTCCGGGGGCTTTGTGTTACGCGGTGGCGCGTGTGTTGTGGCCGGTTATTCAAGCAGGCGGGGAGGGGGGACATTTGGTCCGCCTCATCGGGATGATCGTGCTGGTGGATGTGGGGCTCTGTGCAGGCTTGATTCCGCTCTGGGGCGCTGCCGGTGCGGCGCTGGCCACGTCCATCTCGTTTGCCTTGGTGGCAGTGGGATATGTCTGGATGCTGCATCGGCGGCGAGTTCAGGTCTTTGAGCAGGTTCATCTGTTCCGGTGGCTGCTGTTGTCGATGGGCACGGCCCTGGCTATCGCTCTGGTGACAGTATGTGTGACGCCGCCGCTGCTCTCAATTCTTGTCGGGGCGGTGGTGGGGACAGTCCTGTACTGGGGTGGGGTCTTCCGGCTCGGGCTTGTGCAGGTCGAAGAGATCGAACTGATGGTGCGCAGTCTGCCGAGCGCGTTCCGCCTGACAGGGGAACGGCTGTTCCGGTACCTCGCACCGGTGTTGCTGCGCCTCAAGGCCGCAGCGTGGAGTTAGGTGGTCTATGCCGTTGGATCGACACAAGATCTCAGTCATCGTGCCTACGGTGGGGCGGGACTCGCTGGCACTCTGCCGGACTGCGTTGGAAGGGCAGACCAGGCCGCCGGATGAGATTGTTATCGTCGTCGATGAACTCCGACGAGGTGTGGTATGGGCCAGAAATGAGGGCATTGCCAGATCCTCGGGTGACGTGATCGCGTTTGCGGATGACGACGTGATTCCACCCGCGGATTGGCTGGAACGGCTGGTCGGGGCCCTCGATCGCTGCGATGCCGCAGCGGCGGGAGGCACGTTCCAGGAGACCGATCCGCTGCTGGACGCGATCCGTCGCCGTAATCCCTTTCCCGAACGGGAACAGATGGATCACGGAGGATTGGTCGGCAACAGCGGGAATCTGATGATTCGACGGGAGTGGCTGGCGCGATGTCAGCAGGAGGATGGGTACGTGTTCAACCCCTGCTTCGGAGGTTCCGGGGAGGACTGGGAATTGATGTGGAGACTGCGGAAACGAGGGGCCAGGATGGTCTACGTGCCCAGCCAGGTACAGCATTTGCGGCGAGCGGCGGTCGGGCAGCATTTGCGTCATTCGTTCCAACGGGGAGTCGGTATCGCGAGGCTTTTTCTAGTGATGCGTTGCGATCAGAGCGGGGTCGTGCCGCAGGATAGCCTGTTGTGGGGGAAGGGGGGGCGGAGGACAGATCCCCGCTGGTTCCAGGCCCTGTGGATCAAGCTCATCGGCCCATTTGACGGGAAGGGGTTTCAGTCCAGGCGACAATTCTGGGTGTTTTGGCTTGGAGAAAAATGTCAGGCCGCCGGATTCCTCTGGGAGCTGATGACGGGTTTGATGTCTAAACGGCCTGTCCCTCGCCGAGCGGTTCCGCAAAGCGCCGGGTCTGCGGCGATGGGGCCCAAGTCATGACCAGGATGCAGTTGCGCACGAAAGCATGGTTCGGGGATGAAGAGTTGACGATCGACTTCCCCACGTCGTGGAAGCTGATCGAAATCGGTCCCCGGGATGAACCGGCGCTGACGGTGGAGGCCATGCGGGAGTGCCTCTCTCGGCCCATCGGGACACGCAGGTTGTCTGAGATTGCCAGAGGCAAGCGCAATGCCGTGATCGTAGTCGACGATCTGACCAGGCCGACGCCGGGAGCCGATCTGCTTCCGCTTCTCGTGGAGGAGTTGACGAGCGGGGGGATCTCCGCGCGCGACATTACGGTGATGTTGGCGGGTGGTACGCACCCGCCGGCCCTGGCCGACGAGAGGGCCAAGAAGGTCGGATCCCGGCTGTCATCGGCGGTGAAGGTCCTGGCTCATGACAGTCGGGTCGATCTGGTGAATTGTGGACGATCGCCTGCCGGGATCCCGCTCCATATCAATCGACTGGTGATGGAGAGCGAGGTCAAGATCGGTGTGGGCTGCATCTATCCCCACCCGGTAGCGGGATTTTCCGGTGGCGCCAAGATCATACTCCCGGCCGTCTGTGGCGTGGAGACCACGCGGATGATGCACGACTATCTGCGCGGTTCGCGCGAGCGCGGCGGGTCCATCCAGACGGAGTTGCGGCAGGATATGATCGCCGTGGCACGGCGGGTCGGGCTCGATGGTATTGTGAATGTCACCCTCAATCGTCACCGCGCCATCTGCGGTCTGTTCGCGGGGGATGTCGTTCAGGCGCATGAAGCAGGCGTCCGTGCAGCGCAACGGCTTTACGCCGTGCCGATGTGTCCGGAAGCGGAGGTCGTGGTGGCGGACATGTATCCCTTCGACACAAGCTGGCAGTTTGCGCAGGATCGAGGAATGTGGCCGGTTGAGCAGGCGACAGGAGAAGTCTCCCGGGTGGTTATTGCCGCCTGTCCTCTTGGCATGGGCACCCATGAATTGTTTCCCGTAGACAGTCCGCTCTGGTCGCGCATTGCCAGACGGCTCAGCCATTTTCGCCTGGCCGATCTCGATCGGCCCCTTGAGAAACTGAGAACGGTGGCCCAATTAATCCGCCGGAAGCAGCATCACCTCATGGTGTTGTCGCCAGGCTTGAATGGGCAGGACCTAACGTCCATGTTCCCCCATGCGCAGCGATTCGGAGATTGGCCGACTCTCAGGGCCGCCCTTCTGGCGCGCCATGGCGAGGGACCTGTGACCGTGGCGGTCTATCGATGCGCTCCGTTTCTCATTCCAACCGCAACCGTACTGGGGCAGGAGGTTGGAGTGTCGGAGCCGACCCTCACCGGGCAACCGACCTCGGCGTGAACAGGAAGGAACGGAGGATATCGTCCTCCGCGATGCTTCGACGACCGGTCCGTTTCCGGAACTTCATCCGCTATGCCTATCGCCTCTCACATTCCGCGGCCGCCCGACGACGGCCATGGTGAAGGCCCTAACGAGTTCGACTCCGTGGCGGCCGTTGCCTCACCTGCGGCCGGTTCCCTGGTTGAACGGCTCGACTCCGCTTCATCGGTTGTAGACGGTCTGGTTGCCGGATTCTTATTCTTGTTCGTGTTCGGCAGCGGCCTGATACATGTCGAAAGTTTCCCTCCGTTATGGTTCGACGAAGGCTGGACAGTCTGTGTCGCTCGCACATGGGTCGAGCTGGGGCATTACGGGTGCCTGCTCCGCGGCGAACCGGCGCCACCCTCATTGGCTGCGCATTTCCCGGTAGTGGCCTCGGTGGCGGCGAGTTTTACACTGTTCGGTGTCGGTGTCTGGCAGACGAGACTGGTGGGACTACTCTACACCTTTGTCGCCTTTCTGCTCCTCTATGCATTGGCCCGTCGCCTCTATGGCCGGTCAGTCGCAATTGCTGCCTTGGCGCTGCTGCTCCTTGTGCCTCTGAAGTGGTCGATCCATCCCCTGTATATTGGTCGACAAGTGCTGGGCGAGATGCCGCTCTTGTGTTCCCTCTTGGCCGGGTATGTCTGCTTTCTCAGGAGCACACACCGGCCGTTCTGGCAGGTTGCTGCGATTGGATGCTGGGCGCTGGCGTGGATGACCAAGGCGCAGGTCGCGCCGTTTCTCGTCGCCTCCATGGCCGGGACCATGGTGCTCATGAGTCTTCGCGGGGATTGGTCGGTTGTCGGCCGGCTGGCCGTCGCCCTGATCGGTTCATGGGGTGGATGTCGACTTCTTATTGAAGCCAAGGACTGGTTGTTGGCAGGCCACATCATGCCGCATCCGCCCGTAGACGGAATGACAGAAGCGATTGCGTTGGTGTTCGTACCGTCTATTCGTCTTGAGACGATTCGATACCTGTTCCTGTCGTGGCCGGAGTATCCGCTCGGTCTTGCCTATGCGGCCTGGCGTGTGCGCGGAACTTCCGGTTCCGTTGCCAAGGTTTCTGTTGAACAGACGGTGCAGACCATGCTGCTGCTGCTGGCAGGGAGTTGGTTGGCCTGGTTTGCGTTTCTCAGCGCCGGTGAACCGCGCTATGCCCTGCCCGGGTTGTTTCTTGCGGCGCCCTTCACGGCAGCGCTCTTTCACGATTTCACCAGAGGATTCGATGTGGCGTTCCTGGCGAGGACTCTGACCGGCCTCCTGCGAAGCAGGCATGTGACGAGTCAGGGAATCAAGGCGGTCGTCGTCGTCATGCTCCTGGTGATGATGGGGTGGGTTGCCGTGCAGGAGCGCTATGCGTTTCGCGCGCGTGAGGACGATCGTGACCTGTTTGCGGTGACGCACTACCTGAATACGGCTACGCCGCCGACGGCAGTGATCGAGACCTATGACAGCGAACTGTTTCTATTTCTGCAGCGATCCTATACCTATGCCCCGCCCCGCGTCCTGGTTGAGATCATCCGGCGCGAACAGGGAGAGGCGAAGGCCGTCACGTACGATCCGTTGGAGAGCAGGCCGGACTATCTCGTGGTCGGGGAGTACGGTCGATGGGCCGGATTTTACAAGCCGTTGATCGCGCAAAACCGGGTGCGACTCGTGACCACCATCGGGCGTTATCAAATCTATGAACCGGTGCGCTCCTAGGCACCGTACTTCCCACCCGCGTCCTTTCCGCTCTCCGATCTCTTGAAATTTTCCCCCTTGACTTCACCCGCGGCAGGATTATTTTTTTCCGTTGCTGATGCTTAACCGGATGGATGGGAGGCAATCCCAGTCTGGAGAAGCAACGGCGGCGGTGAATGCCCCGCTTCTGCTTCGACCCAGCGATCCATCCAAACCAACTCACATCAACCATTAGACTGACCTCTCAAGAGAGAGGAGGAGGACGGTATGACCAGTTATCATGCAGCATTGGTAGCACCTATCGGGCAAGACTCCTTCGACCGACAAATCGATCGGTTACTGGAGGATGCGGTGAGCGCGTTCGGCGTAAGCGGAATAGCGTGGGCTCCGGCCAGTAATGCTTGGGAAGATGACAACGGATTTTATGTGCAGGTGGCGCTCCCAGGGTGGGAGCCGCAAGACGTCTCGCTCGAGGTGGCCAAGCACGTGCTTTCCATCAAAGGCGAGCGCAAGGAACAATCCGAATCGGCCAGAACCGTTCATGTCAAAGAGATTGGCGATGGTCGATTTATGCGGCTCTTCCGGTTGCCGACCTACATTGATTCCGAGAAAGCGTCGGCTGTGCAGAAGAACGGCTTGTTGACCGTGACGTTCCCCAAACGGGAAGAAGCGAAGAGTCGACGGATCATGATCGAAGGGACCTAATCGTCCCACGGTCTCGTGCTGAAGGCATGCGAAGAGCACGGATCTCCACACCGTATTCCTCTCCTGCCTTCCTCGGAATAACCGGTTTTTCCTGGAGGCCTCACCGATTCCCACGATCGGCGAGGCCTCTTTCCCCTCCCCGGCGATCTATGCCGGGGTTACTCGGGACTGTGGCGGGCGAGATGCGAAAGGAGGGTACATATGAACTATGGAGACATAGTGAAGAGCTGGCGATGTATAGGCGGCCGTTCACGGCGTGGTATGGATGGTCGGCAGGGCGCGATCTCCCTTGCCCGCCTGCGAGACTGGTGGCGGACGGGACAAGCCAAGGGGTGGGACGAGCGGAGGGAAGAGCACTACCAAGTTCGCCCAGTGACCCCATGGTCACACGGCCTGTTCTGATAAGAGGCCTATTAAAAAGGAGTAGTACTTAAAATGAACAGAAAGGAGGTGAACACGATGATGGATTTGAGTCTGGTTCTTGATGCCGGGCTGACGGTGTTAGGCGCGATCGCGGTGCTATCGATGGGACTCTGGACGTTGTCTTCCGAGTCCAGCACCGTGTCCACCTCTCAGCAGCCGTCGGTTCCGATGAATGCGTATGGCGAAATGCAGTTGCCCAAGGCGGCTTGATCGCTCGCTTAACATGCCCGATCAGAAAAGGAGCGTCCCGATGCCTTCCCCTCGGATGTCACTTATCTGTGGGGAAGGCACCTCTGGGCTGGCGAGGGGAACTCCGCTCGCGATCGATCAGTTGGCGCACGGCATGCGTGACGAGCGTCGGCTGGTCGAATTGAACGAAATGACCGCTCTGGTCGGCAAACACCTGGCGGCTGTTGGAGGAAAGCTTGGTTAGCTCCTGCTGCAGATCCAGCCACATTTTCCTGAACTTGGTCGGGTTCACCTGGCCTGGCATATCCGGCCACCACAGGGGGCCGGTTGCGGTGATGACGACCAACGGAAGATCGCCGAGTGAGCCGGTGTGGCGCACCTGTTCCAGCGTTTCAATCAGCGCATCGCTTTCATCGGTCAACGTGGCGAAATAGCCGGTCCTCAGCCAGCCTGCACGTAGCATCGGTCGAATCTCCGCGGGTACCTTCTCTTCCTGTCCGGTCAACAGCGGCGGCAGTTGGTCATACGAGGCCATCAGGCGTGGAATGCCCAGCATGGTCATGGCGCGAATGACGGGGAGCATCGATTTGCCGGCATTGGCGAAGGATCGGAACTCCGCCTGGCGCATCTCCGATTCATGCCCCGCATCGACCAGCACCATGCCGACGACATCCCGGGGATGTTCTTCGCGGTAGAGCCGGGTGATGAAGCCACCGAGCGAATGGCCTACGAGAATGTAGGGGCCCGGGACGCCGGCGCGAGTCAGCAACTGGTGCAGTTCGTGCGCCAACCGACGGCCGGTGCGGGGCAACGGGCCGCGCTCACTCCAACCGAGGCCGGCGCGATCATAGGCGCAGACGCGGGTCATGCGTGCCACTTCCGGTTGCACCGTGCTCCAGTAGAGCGACCAGCCGGGCGCGGCTGCCTCCAGCACAACCGTCGGACTGCCCTGACCCATGCAGTAGAGATGGAGCCGGTGACCGCCGATGTCGATCAGCCGGCCGATGGGAGGATGCTGCTTCCGATCGAGCATCATGCCGACGATTTGATACAGGGCGCCGATTGTTGCCAGCGCCACCAACACACCGAGAAACCATTTCAGTCCACGCATGGGGACATGATCACCCGCAGGAGGTGTCGTAAGCAAACCGGTACGCGTCGAAATGTTGCCCGAGTCCGGGCGAGCGGTACTCCCGATGAACAGCTCTGCGACCAAGCGAGGAGACTGCCGGGCGCACAGTCTTCTCGATGCTTCAGACGGAATAGTGTTCCTGCAAGTGGTCGCGCTGAAAACGCACGATGTACCTGATCAGCAACTCCCGGTTTTGACTGGTCATCCTAATGAAGCGGGCGTGGAGGCGGTGTGCACCACCCGGGATTGGAAGGGGATCAAGGCGCAACACCTCGATAGAGGATTTGAAGGGAACCTGGTCGGGCAGGAGGAGTGTGACGGAAAGAATTTCCCCGGATTTGTAGAGTGTCGTGACCGTCACGCCGATCCCGCCGCCACTGAGGTTGACGGATTTCTCAGTGAATTCACCCTCCGCGTCGTCCGTCTCAAGCTGAATGCAGATGGGCAGGAGGACGGTGATGCGATAAAATTCGCGGCGTTCTCTCCCGGACGGCTGTAAAGGCATGTCGGGCGGCATGGTGTAAGCAGTATAACAAAGTCGTCCCGCACCTTGCCCTTCAGCATGACGCTGCGCCTCTTCGCCTCCGAGCTTTTGAGCGATGCGGGTTGGGTCCGCGTCGCTCCCATCTCCTGCCGTTTATGCTAGGATGCCGCGCATGAAAATGGCGTATCGTCTGCTCTGGGCGCTCCTCTCTGTTCTAGGTGCCGTGGCATTGGCCCATGTCACCGGCTTGGTGAATCCCCACGAAAAAGTGAACGGGTTATGGCTCGTGGTGGCCGCAGCCTGTATCTATGTGTTGGCCTATCGGTTTTATGGTCGTTGGTTGGCGCGTCGCGTGGTGCAACTGGACGATGCTCGTCTGACCCCGGCCGTGCGCTTGAATGACGGCGTCAATTTCCACCCCACCAACCGGGTCGTGTTGTTCGGCCATCACTTTGCGGCGATTGCCGGGGCCGGGCCGTTACTGGGACCGGTGTTGGCGGCGCAGTTCGGGTTTCTCCCGGGTTTTCTCTGGCTCGTGATCGGCGCGGTGCTGGCGGGGGCGGTACAGGATTTTATCATCCTGGTCGCCTCGATGCGGCGCAACGGCCGCTCACTGCCTGAAATTGCCCATGACGAACTCGGTTCCATCACAGGGACTGCGACGGCGGTGGCGGTGCTTTTTATTGTCGTCGTGGCGTTGGCGGGGCTGGGTTTCGCGGTGGTGAATGCGCTGTACCACAATGCCTGGGGCACGTTCACCATCGCCATGACGATTCCCATCGGATTCATCATGGGTTTCTATCTCCAGAAGTTCCGCCCCGGCGCGGTGGCTGAAGTGTCGGTGATCGGGGTGGTGCTGTTGGTGGCGGCGGTGCTCTTCGGGCGTGTGGTGGGGCAGTCGTCTCTTGCCTGGCTCTTCGAGTTCGAGAAGCCGGCGCTGGTCTGGTTGCTGGCCGGGTATGGTTTCCTGGCTTCGGTGTTGCCCGGCTGGATGCTGTTGGTGCCGCGTGGCTATCTGTCCACCTTCATGAAGCTCGGCGTGGTGTTTTTGCTCGGTTTCGGGGTGATCCTCATGGCGCCGACGATCGAGATGCCGCGTGTGACCGCCTTCGCCCATGGCGGCGGGCCGATTATTCCCGGCACGTTGTTTCCGTTTCTCTTTATTACGATTGCCTGCGGGGCCGTGTCCGGCTTTCATTCGTTGGTGTCCTCCGGCACGACTCCGAAGATGATTGAGCAGGAGTCGCAGGCCGTGGTGGGCTATGCGGCGATGCTGCTGGAAAGCTTTGTCGGGGTGATGGCGCTGATTGCGGCGTCGGTGCTGATCCCCGGCGATTACCTGGCGATCAACACCATGTTGTCGGCGGAGACATTGACGGCAATGGGTTTTGCGCCTTCCCGCATCGCGGAGTTGTCGCAGTTGGTTGAGGTGAATGTGGCGGGACGGCCGGGCGGGGCGGTGTCTCTGGCGGTGGGCATGGCCTCCATCTTTTCGGCGCTGCCGGGCATGACCGGGTTGATGGCCTATTGGTATCAATTCGCCCTGGTGTTCGAGGCGCTGTTCATTCTGACGACGATCGATACGGGGACCCGTGTGGCGCGATATCTGATCCAGGAAATGGCCGGGCGCATCTATGCGCCGTGTCGACAAATGAACTGGTGGCCGGGCGTGTTATTGAGCAGTGCCTTTGTGGTGGGCTCGTGGGCCTACCTGATCGGGACGGGCAGCATTTCGACCATCTGGCCGATGTTCGGCGCCGCCAATCAACTGCTGGGGACGCTCGCGCTTTGCATCGCGACGACGGTGTTGATCAAGATGTGGAAGTCGCCCTATCTCTGGGTGACGGCGCTGCCGATGTTATTCGTGGGAGGCATTACGCTGGCCGGTTCGTATGAGATGTTCTGGATGTTTCTGGCGAAGGCAGCGACGCTTGCGGCGGGACAGGCCTTTGCGCTGTATCTCGATGCCGTGCTGGTGGCGGTGGTGGCGATGCTGGGCCTGGTCGTCTTGAGCGACAGCCTGAAGCAGTGGTATGGGTATGTGATTCTGAAGCGGCCGTTCAGCAGCAGTGAAGTGATCGCGACGGCCGGCGGTGGATCGGCCGGTCATGTGCGGACGGCAATCCATCGGCATGAAGAGCGTGGGTTCAAGCTGCCGCCTGGCGGAGGATGCTGTTAGACGCAGTGCGTCTGACGATGCAGGAGAAGGAGGGGACCGTGGCTGACCAATCGTCGTTCGATGTGGTGTCGGAAGTGAATATGCAGGAGATGAAGAACGTCGTCGATCAGGCGACGAAGGAGATCAAGCAGCGCTTCGATTTCAAAGACTCGAAGACCGAGCTGACGTTGAAGGAGAAGGAAAAGGAATTGGTCGTTCTCTCGGACGACGAGTACAAGCTGAATGCGGTCAACGAGATCATCAAGACGAAATGCGTGAAGCGTGGAGTCTCGCTGAAGGCATTCGAGTACGGCAAGATCGAGGAGGCGCTCGGCGCCACGGTTCGGCAGGTGATCAAGATTCAAAGCGGCATTTCCTCGGAGAAGGCCAAGGAGATCACCAAGGCGGTGAAGGAGTCCAAACTGAAGGTGCAGGCGCAAATTCAAGGCGAGCAGGTGCGCGTGATCAGCAAAAGTAAGGATGATCTGCAGGCGGCGATAGCCTTCCTGAAGGGGAAGGATTTTGGGATTGATCTGCAGTTCACCAACTACCGCTAGCCTGGGATGGTGAAACAGGCCTCCAGCTTCGTTCTCGCGTCGATCAGCGGCTCGACGTACAAGCACAGTACGCCTCGCCTCTTCTCTCGCTGCGGCCTTGCTGGGCGACCTGTTTGACCATCCCATACAGTCGCCACTAGTTCCAGCATGGCCAAACGTCTCATCTGTCTTTTGTTCTTCGTGTGGTCCCTTGGCGGATGCACCGGCAGTGATCCGATCGTCGTCATTCATCTCCATCCCACCAACCCGGACATTCTCTACATCGCCACGAACGACTACATTTACAAGTCGCGTGACGGCGGCAAGACCTGGAGCAATCTCTCAAAAGGGATGAGCCACTCGCGCGTGATTGCGATGGCGATTGACCCCGCTTATCCCGCGACGATTTATGCCGGGACAAAAGGCGATGCCGTATACAAGAGTTACGACGGCGGACAGCGCTGGACGTCCATGCGTGGCGGGCTCGACGATGCCACCATTTCCTCAGTCGTGAACCAATTTGTGTTCGACCCCGCCGACGACACCCATATCTTTCTGGCTACGACCATGGGTGTGTTCGAAACGAGAAATGCCGGTGAGCGGTGGACGAAGCGGATGGACGGAATGAAGGAAGTGTTGATGGTGGTCACCTTGGGCATGGATCCCTCGCGATCGTCCGTGCTCTATGCCGGTACCAGCGGCGGCGTCTACAAGTCGGTCAATCAGGCGGCGCATTGGGTGCAGGTGAATAACGGTTTGGTGCCGGAGGGGATGGTGAAGACCTCACGCGCGCTGAGCGTCACATCGGTGCAGGTCGATCCATTTACGATGGAGACAGTCTACGCGGCGACCCTGGCCGGGCTCTATAAAACCACCGATGGCGCCGCTTCCTGGGTACGCATCGGCGAATCGTTGCAGGATCAGATGATCGTCTCGATGGTACTCGACCGTGCGCGGCCCGGAGTGATGTATGTGGCGGCCCGGGATGGCATCCACCGGAGTGAGGATGGCGGCAAGAGCTGGGTGGCATTGAACGAGGGGTTGGCGACCACCAATATCCGGTCGCTGGCGCAGAGCCCTCTGGATCCACAGCTGTTCTACGCCGGTACGAACGGCAGTGGATTGTACCGGAGTACGGACGGGGGGGCGCATTGGGAGGCGCTGCCGTCGGTGTTTCCCAAGGAGTAACCGGGTGTAGATTCGGCCCGCACGAGTCTACCGGCGGGACTGGTTATTGAGGGAGGAGTCGCCGATTTCGGCGCCGACGCCCCGTGTCTGCACCGACGACGAGCGTTCGACGTTCTCTGCTGAATTGATGTCAAAGCCGAATGCATTCGGCAGGGTGGTGTCCTGGGTGTGAGTGCCCACCCGGTCCGGCAAATTACTGTCTTTGAGATCTTCCCCTCTGCGGGGTCGCAGAGATTCGTTGACGTTGCTGTACGGCGAGACTGTGGCTCCGATGTCGGCGCCGAAGCTTGGATTGAGGGATCGATTCAAATGGGTGTTCTCGATGTCTCCGCCGATCCTGGTCGGGATGGTGGTGTCCTGGATGTCCATGCCTGTCGGTGCTGAGGCCGGTGGCCTCTTGGCTCGAACGTCATGAGCAATGGCTTCGCGTTCCTCATCGATGCGCCGCGCTTCTCTCCCGCGCTGCTCATAGTCCAATGAATCGAGCTTCTCGAATCGCTCTCCAAGCGCCTTGATGCGCGTCTTGATTTTCATGAGGTCGTCCCGAGCGATGGCGACGGTTCCGACGATCTCGCTGAGTGTCCACTGGCGGGCAAAGGTGCCGAGCTTCGGCGATTGCCCAGGGCCGCCGCCGAGCCCTCCTGCCCCGCTTCCCACGCCGAAGCCCGTACTGTTGTAGATGCCTTTTTGTTGCACCGACATCAGGATGTGGTTGGACTGTTCCAGGAGTTCGTCGATCCGTTCGATGGAATCGAACTCGCCGGCGCAGCATTCCAGAAATTCTCGATATTCGCGGGTAAACTTCGACGCTTCATTCTGGATATCAACAATCTTGAGCGGCTCCTTCGGAGTGGAGGCGTCATGATCAGCCGGGTCCGGCTTCTCCGGTTTTTTCGCGTCGCGTTCCTCATCGTACAGAGCCGTGCAGCCTGCATCGGGAGTGGCGGTGATCCGCTTGTCTGCCGTGCGGTCCGGGCACCAATAGATTTTCCCGGGCCGGTTTAACGGGTTGTCGGTTCGGAATTCCCCTGCCAGTGCGGAGGGCAGCAGGCCCAACAGAAGAAGCGCGGTGAGCAGCGGTGTGAGTGATCGGGGATGGTGGAGCATTATGGTGTGCATCATGATGCGATGATGCCCCTGGTATGACATTGTGTCAACGAAAGGGGGGATTTGTGATGCGCTTGAAAAGCCCGTAACTGTTCGTTACCCTCCGGCCATAGGCCTCTTCGGCACACCTCTATCTGAATAGGATGTCCTATGCCTGTGATGTACATCGATGAAGCCGCCGCCCATGCCGGGCAGGAAGTGACGATTCGAGGATGGCTCCGGAGCCGCCGTGACAAGGGAAAACTCCATTTTCTGACCGTTCGGGATGGAACCGGGGACATTCAGGCGGTCGTGAGCAAGGCGACGGTGGGTGAGGCGCAGTTTGCTCGATCGGCGGAACTCACTCAGGAGTCCAGTCTCGTCCTCACCGGCACGTTACGGCAGGATGCGCGTGCGCCGGGCGGGTATGAGCTCGACGTGCTTCGTCTTGAAGTGTTGCAGGTAGCGGAGCCTTTTCCCATCCAACCGAAAGAACACGGCACGGGATTCTTGATGGAGCATCGCCATCTCTGGCTGCGCTCCAGCCGACAGCATGCCGTGCTCCGCATTCGCCATGAAATTATTCGAGCCTGCCGGAATTTTTTCGACGATCACGGTTTTACGCTGGTCGATGCGCCGATTTTCACGCCGAATGCCTGTGAGGGCACGACCACCTTATTTCAAACGCAGTACTTTGATGAGACGGCCTATTTGACCCAGAGCGGGCAACTCTATAGTGAGGCCACCGCTGCGGCATTCGGCAAAGTGTATTGTTTTGGTCCGACCTTTCGCGCAGAAAAGTCCAAGACGCGACGGCATTTGATGGAGTTTTGGATGGTGGAGCCGGAGGTGGCCTTTGCGCAATTGCCCGATATGATGGATTTGGCTGAACAGTTCCTCTCCCATATTGTGGCAGCGGTGCTGAAGAGTCGTCGCGCCGAATTGCTTCTGCTGGAACGGGATCTCGCGAAGCTGGAGCGTGTGACGGCGCCGTTCCCTCGCATTACCTACGAAGAGGCCATCGCTATTCTGCAGCGGAAAGGCAATCCCGCGAAGCCTGGTGACGATTTTGGCGCCGATGATGAGACCATTCTTTCCAATGAATTCGACCGGCCTGTCATTGTGCATCGATATCCTGCGGCCTTGAAAGCATTTTATATGGAGACGGATCCGGAGCGGCCTGATCTGGCGCTCTGTATGGATGTGTTGGCGCCGGAGGGCTATGGAGAAATCATCGGCGGCGGCCAGCGCATCCATTCTTACGAAAAACTTTTGGCGCGTATTCAGGAGCATCATCTTCCGGTTGAGGCGTTTCAATGGTATCTCGATCTCCGTCGGTACGGCTCGGTTCCTCACGCGGGGTTTGGAATGGGTATTGAGCGCGCCGTGGCCTGGATTTGCGGCCTCGATCATGTGCGGGAAACGATTCCCTTTCCCAGGATGTTGTATCGACTCTACCCATAGCAGCGAGCCCCCTCCGTTTCTGCCTGCATTTCGGCGAGCGTGACCATCGAAATGCAGGTATTTCATCCATCTGATTTTTTGATAGTCCCCGCTTTTTCCTGGTAGAAACGTGTTCAAAAATCATTTCAAGGTGGGCGAGTTTCCCACAGACTTATCCACAAATGTGGATAACTTTCCCGCAAATTCCGGCCAAATTAGACATGTGTCTAAACTGAACAATATTCTTGATAAATAGGGGTTAATTCTGTTGACAGCCATTTGGTTGGGTGTATACTCCACCCAATGAGTGGGGTGAAGTGGGTGGAAATGGAAATAGATTCTGCTCGCGATTCCCATGAGCCGGTTTTAGTCGAAGAGATCTTGTTCTGGTTGCAGTGTAAACCAGGTGGTGTTTACGTGGACTGCACTCTTGGATATGCAGGGCTCGCTGCTCGCCTCCTCGATCGCTCCGCTCCAGATGGCATCCTTGTGGGAATTGATCGCGATGCTGCGGCGCTCGCGGAGTCACAAATGCGTCTGCGAGAGGTCGCGCATCGAGTGCATTTCCGACATGGAAATTTCTGCGACCTGAAAGCGTTGATCGGTGGGAGCGGGGTGTCGCGCGTGGATGGCGTGATTTTCGATCTGGGTGTCTCCTCGCCCCAGCTCGATCGTGCGGAGCGAGGTTTCAGTTTTCGGGAAGACGGCCCGCTGGATATGCGCATGGATCAGCGCGAAGGACGCACGGCTGCGGATCTGGTTCGTGATCTGCCCGAGACCGAGTTGGCCGATCTGATCTATCAGCTTGGTGAGGAGCGATACTCGCGCCGAATTGCCCGCGCGATCGTGCAGGCCCGGATGCAGGGGGTGATCGGAACAACCTGGCAGTTGGCGGCGGTGGTGGAGCGCGCGGTGCCGGCTTCGTATCGGCACGGACGCATTCATTGTGCCACACGCACCTTTCAGGCGTTGCGAATTGCCGTGAATCGTGAGTTGGACGTGTTAGAGCCGGCGCTCCGTGATGCGGTGGACATTCTGGCGCCGGGCGGGCGTGTCTGTGCCGTCTCGTTTCATTCGCTCGAAGACAGGATCGTGAAGCATACGTTTCGGGCGCTGGCGAACGGCCCCGAAGCGTCGGTGAGGGTGTTGACGAAAAAACCGGTCATCGCCTCGGAAAACGAGCGTAGCCGAAACCCGCGGTCACGGAGCGCAAAGTTGCGAGTCGTGGAGCGGATCTCCAAGGAGTATGTGAAATGAAAGCCGTCGCATTTGCCGCGGTCACATCGCTGGTGTTGCTCTTTGTGTGGGAGCGGGTGGACATCGTCCGCATCGGCTACCACATCGAACGGCTGAAGGCGCAGAAGGTCCTCCTCGAGCGCGAGCGCGATGAATTACGCGTGAAGCTCTCCGGCCTCACGGCACCTGAGCGGATTGCGCGTCTGGCTAGCGACAAGTTGGGGATGATGCAGCCGGAAAAGGGCCAGGTCGTCGTCATCAACATCGAGCCGGAAGCGCCGGCGAATCCGGTCGTGGCGGAGGGTGAGGTGCGGATCGCCAAAAACATCGTCACGCGGAGAGCGCGATAGTGGCTTCGACCCCTTTTCGCAGTCGTCGTATTGTAGTGGCCTGCGGGCTGGGGGTCGCGTTCGCGCTGGTCATTGTCCGTCTGGTGAATCTCCAGGTGATGCAGTCGGCGGAGCTGACCGTGAAGGCCGATCGGCAGCATCAGAAAAATGTCACGCTGGAAGGCGCGCGCGGGACGATCTACGATCGAAACAGTAAAGTATTGGCGATGAATATGGATGTGCCGTCCGTATTCGGCGTTCCGGCTTCTCTCGGGAATCCGGGCGTCACTGCGCGTAACCTCTCGCCGATCTTGCACGTTAAGGCGACGGAGCTCGAAAAAAAACTGAAGCAGGAAAAACACTTTGTGTGGCTGGCGCGCAAGTTGGAACCGGAGCAGGGGCGGCGGCTTGAGCGCCTGGCCCTCGATGGCGTCGGAGTTGTGATGGAAGGGCGCCGCTTCTATCCCAAGGGGCCGCTGCTGTCGCACGTGCTGGGATTTGCCGGCATGGATGATCGTGGATTGGAAGGGGTGGAGCTGCGATATGAGCAGTACCTGCGTGGCGAGAAGCGGGCGGTGGTCTTGCAGCGCGATGCCTTGGGGCGTGCCGTATTTCCGAAAGGGCTCAATGAGGAAGGCGCAGCGGCCGGGCACAGCCTGACCCTCACTGTGGATGAAGTGATTCAGTACATCGCGGAGAAAGAGCTGGATGAGGCCGTGAGCCGATCCAATGCCAAATCAGGCACGATCATTGTGATGGACCCGAAAACCGGGGCCGTGTTGGCCATGGCGGTCAGTCCGCGATTCGACCCCAACACGGTCGGAGCGCTGGCCCCGGACCGGTGGCGCAATCGCGCGTTGACGGATACCTATGAGCCCGGGTCCACCATGAAGACGGTGATTGCGGCGGCGGCGCTTGAGGAGAAGGTGATGACGCCCGGGAGCATGATCTATGGAGAGAACGGGCAATTCTCAATCGCTAATACCGTGATTCACGATCACGAAAAATCCGGTTGGATGACCTTTGCGCAGATGATCCAGAAATCGAGCAATATCGGCGCGGCGAAGGTCGGCATGGCCTTGGGTGAATGGCGGGTCTTCGACTACCTCAAGGAGTTCGGGTTCGGCGACAAGACCGGCATTGATTTGCCGGGTGAAACGGCCGGATTGCTGCGAGGACCGCGCCAGTGGGGCAAGCGTTCCCTGGCTTCGATTTCGATGGGGCAGGAGGTCGGCGTGACGCCGCTGCAGATGGTGACCGCCATCTCAGCCATTGCAAACGGGGGCGTGTTGATGAAGCCTCACGTGGTCTCCGAGATCCGTAATGCGAAGGGACAGTTGGTGGCGCAAACCATGCCGCAAGCGAAACGGCGGGTCATCTCCGCTGATACGGCCAGGACGTTGACGACGCTGCTCGAGGGTGTGGTGACGAACGGCACCGGAGGGAAAGCAGCGATCCCCGGATTCCGGGTGGCCGGTAAGACCGGTACGGCACAAAAAGTGGATCCCCGCACCGGCGCCTACTCTTCCACGCTGCTGGTCGGGTCGTTTCTCGGGTATGTGCCGGCGGAAGATCCGCGGTTGGCGATGATCGTCGTGATCGACGAACCTCGCGGCGAGGGTTGGGGGGGCGTCGTAGCGGCCCCGGTATTCCGTCGGGTCGGCGAGCAGGTGCTGAATTATCTGGGTGTGGCGGTGGACGAACCGGTCAAGCTGGCGATGGCCGGCCTTGAATCCTGATATGACACTCGATGAATTGATCAGTCCGATACACGGGCGCCTCGGAGTGCTGGAACGGAACGGAGACCAGCGCGTGACCATTGCCGACCTGACTGATGATTCCCGAACCGTGGGCCCCGGGTCGCTCTTCGTCGCTGTGCCTGGGGAGCGCGTCGATGGTCATCAGTTTATGGACCGGGTGGTTGCTGCAGGCGCGGCGGCTGTCGTGGTGCAACGAAACGACAATGTCGGTGCGATTCCCTGCGTCCGTGTGGAGGACTCGCGCGCCGCGCTCGGGATTCTCGGCAGCCGGTTCTACGGAGATCCGTCATCCTCGTTACGGATGATCGGCGTGACGGGTACCAATGGAAAGACCACCACGACCTATGTCGTCAAGACCATGCTGGAGGCCGCACAGCGCCGGGTCGGCCTCATCGGGACGGTCGCTTATCTCGTCGGGAAGGAGTCGATTCCGGCATCGCACACGACGCCGGGCGCGTTGGAGTTACAGAAATTATTTGCACGAATGCGCGATGCAAGGTTGGATACGGTGGTGATGGAGGTCTCGTCGCATGCGCTGGCCTTGGATCGGACGGCCGGATCCGAGTTCGACGTCGCCGTCTTTACGAATCTCACGCAGGACCACCTCGACTTTCATCTCGACATGGAACGGTATTTCCAGGCGAAGCTGAAACTTTTTGTCGAGTTGGGAAAGGCGGGCGCGGTGAAGCAGCGGAAGCGCGCAATCATCAATGTGGACGATCCATGGGGCGCGCGGATTCGTGCGGCTTGCACCGTTCCGGTCTGGACCTACGGCTTGCACCGGGAGGCCGATATTTACGCCGAGGGCGTGAGCCTCTCGCCGGCCGGCACCAGTTTTACGTTGCGCAGTCCTGTCGGAATCTGCCAGATCAAGAGCCGTCTGGTCGGAGAGCACAATGTCTCGAACCTTCTGGCTGCCATCGGAGTGGTGTTGCATGAAGGGCTGACGCTCGATCAAGTCCGATCTGCCGTCGAGACGGTCACGAACGTGCCGGGGCGATTCGAACTCGTCGAAGCCGGTCAGAACTTTTCCGTGGTGGTGGACTATGCGCATACCGAAGACGCGCTGGTTCGGTTGTTGACCGCAGCCCAGGCGCTTCGCACGGGGCGCATCATCACTGTCTTCGGGTGCGGCGGGGACCGTGACCGGACCAAGCGCCCTAAAATGGGGCGGGCCGCCGTGCAGTATAGTGATGTGGTGATCCTGACATCGGATAACCCGCGTACCGAAGATCCTGCGGCGATCCTGCGCGAGGTCGAGGTCGGAGTCAAAGAAGCGCTGGCGGACCGGGGTCATGTGCGGTATCGCATGGTTGCGGATCGTGGGGAGGCCATCGAGGCTGCCATTCGTGAGGCGAAGCCGGGGGATATGGTGTTGATCGCGGGGAAGGGGCACGAAGATTACCAGATCGTGGGAACCACGAAACATCACTTCGACGATCGGGAAGTCGCGCGCGCCACGATCGAGGCGCTCCGATCCGGAGCCTGAGCCTGAGCGAGGAAACGCATGCGGGAGCATGGGAATCGCGGTGTGATGGCGCTGTTTACGGTCGAGGAAATCTGCGAGGTCTTGAGTGTCAGGCCGCCGGCCGGCGTCACGCCTCAGGATTTGAAACAACGCATTCGTCGTGTGGTGACCGATTCGCGGGTGGTGCGCAAAGGCGATCTCTTCATCGCCTTCCAGGGCGAGCGGTTTGACGCGCATACCTTCGTGCCGAAGGTGTTGGCCCAGGGGGCGGTCTGTGCCATCGTGCAGGCGGACTATCGCTTACCTCCGGCGCCGAAACGTGCCGGCGTGCCCATGCTGCTCGGGGTAAGAGATACGCTTGAGGCCTACCAACGCCTGGCCACGCACTATCGCAACCGGTTTCCCATCCCGGTCATTGCCATTACGGGGAGCAACGGCAAGACGACGACGAAAGAAATGGTCGCCCAGGTGGTGGCACAGCGCTGGAAAACGCTCAAGACCGAGGGCAATCTCAATAATCGAATCGGCGTCCCGCAGACCCTGTTTCAATTGGCGCCTCGCCATCAGGCTGCCGTCATTGAAATGGGGGTGGATCAGCAGGGGCAGACCACCCGGCTATGCGAAATCGCGAGGCCGACGATCGGCGTGATCACCAACATCGGCCCGGACCATTTGGAGTTTTTCGGCAGTATGGAAGGGTCCGCGCAGGCCAAGGCTGAGTTGCTCGACCATTTGCCTCAGGACGGAGCGGTGGTGTTGAACGCCGACGATGAATATTTTGACTATCTTGCGGCCCGTGCGCAGTGCCGGGTCGTGGCCTTTGGGGTGTCTCCCAAAGCCGCCATTCGCGCGGCCAATATCCGGGTCGATGAAAAAGGCGGAACGGTGTTCGGCCTGGTGGTGCCGGGAAAGAGTCGTCAGACGGAAATTCGCATCCGGACGCAGGGGCAACACAATGTGAGCAATGCCCTCGCGGCGGCTGCGGTCGGGTATGCGTTGGGGTTATCGGGAACGGCCATCGCCGAGGGGCTGGCGAAGTTTCGTCCGGCCGCGATGAGATCGCAGATCAGCCTCTCCCACGGGGTGCAGGTGATCAACGATTGCTACAACGCGAATCCGGCCTCGATGAAAGCGGCCGTCCAACTGCTGGCGGAGCTCGGCCGGGGAAAACGGTCGATTGCGGCGCTGGGCGACATGCTGGAGCTGGGCACGGACAGCAAGCGGATGCATCGGGAAGTGGGGGCGTTTCTGGCCTCGCAAGGGATCGGACATCTGCTGGCTTGCGGCGTATTGGGCCGAGAGTTGGCCGAAGGCGCCCGGCAGGCCGGGATGGCGTCCGACCACATCACGGAATTGCCCGATGCGCCGGCGGCAGCCGCGGCCCTGGCGCGGATGGTTCGGCAAGGCGACGTGGTGCTGGTCAAGGCTTCGCGGGGTATGCGCATGGAACAGGTCGTGGAAGCCGTGACGGGAATGCGACGGGTCGCACGAAAGGCCTGCTAGTCGACAGGCACATACAGAGGAACTTTAGGGCCCGCCGATCCATGGCGGGCAAAGATGCCGTAGGATGTTATACAACTGGCTATACCCCCTTCACACACAGTTTTCATTCCTGAACGTCTTTCGATATCAGAGCTTCCGGATTATCTATGCGGCGGTCACGGCGTTTCTGATCGCCTTTGTGATGGCTCCCTGGGTGATCCGCAAGCTGCAGGAGATTAAGCTCGGGCAGCAGATTCGCGACGATGGGCCGAAGCGGCATTTGGCCAAGAGCGGCACCCCGACCATGGGCGGAATTCTCATTATCTTCGCAGTGGTCTTATCCACCCTGCTGTGGGCCGATATGACCAACCGGTATGTGTGGTTGGTCGTGGTGGCGACGGTGGGCTTCGGCGCGATCGGGTTCGCAGATGACTATCTCAAGTTCATCAAGCGCCAATCGAAAGGCCTCTCGGCGGCACAAAAATTCACCTGCCAGATTCTGGTCGCGCTGACCATCGGTGTGTTTCTCTACACCTTGCCCAGCTATACGACGAAACTCAGCGTGCCGTTCTTTAAATTTTTCACGCCCGACCTCGGCTGGTTCTACATTGTGTTCGTCATTCTTGTCATTGTCGGCAGCTCCAACGCCGTCAATTTGACGGACGGGCTTGATGGGCTGGCGATCGGTCCGGTCATGATCGCCTCACTGGCCTATACGATCGTGGCTTATGTGACCGGGAACCGTGTGATGGCCGAATATTTGCTTATCCCCTACATCGAAGGTGCGGGAGAAATCGCCATCTTTACCGGAGCCATTTTGGGATCGAGTCTGGGCTTTTTGTGGTTCAACACCTATCCGGCCTCCGTCTTCATGGGCGATGTGGGCTCGCTTCCGTTGGGGGCGGCACTCGGCACCGTGGCCGTGATCAGCAAGCATGAACTGCTGCTGCTGTTGGTCGGCGGCGTCTTCGTCATTGAAGCCTTGTCGGTCATCCTGCAAGTGGGGTCCTATAAGCTCCGGGGAAAACGTATCTTCAATATGGCGCCCATTCACCATCACTTCGAGATGAAGGGTTGGGACGAGCCGAAGGTCGTGGTGCGTCTGTGGATCATTGCCATTTTGCTGGCGTTGCTCAGCTTGAGCACGCTCAAATTACGGTAGGCGAACAGCAGTGAACGTCAAAGATCTTCAAGTCACGGTGGTCGGACTAGCCCGAAGCGGAGTGGGCGCGGCGCGCCTGTTGAGCCATCTCGGGGCTCGGGTCACCCTGGCCGACCGGAAGGAAGCGCATGAACTGACCGCCATCCTGTCGCAGGTGGACCGGACGAGCATCGCGGTGAAGGTGGGGGCGCAGTATGAGTCCGCCCTCGAAGGGGCCGATCTTGTCGTGATCAGCCCGGGTGTGCCGACTCAACTCGATGCGCTCAATCGGGTGAGGGCCCGCGGGGTCCGGGTCATCGGGGAGCTGGAATTGGCCTCCCGCTTTTTGACGGCACCGGTGGTGGCCGTGACCGGGACCAACGGGAAGAGCACGACGGTGACGCTGATCGGCAAGTTTCTGCAGGAGAGCGGCAAGCGCGCTTTTGTCGGGGGCAATCTGGGAATTGCCGCCAGCGAGGCGGCCTTGGCCTCGGTGCAGGCGAAGGCGGGGACGGTCGCACCCTATGAGTATGTGGTGCTGGAAGTCTCCAGTTTCCAACTTGAGACGATGGAGCAGTTCCATCCCTGGATTGCCTCGATCTTGAATGTGACCTTAGATCATATGGACCGCTATGCCTCGGTGGAGGACTATGTGGCGGCCAAGGCGAACATCTTCGCCAACCAAACGGCCGGCGACTATTCGCTGTTCAATCTCGATGATGCGCGTGTGGCCGCGCTGCGCGGGCGCACCAAGGGTACCGTCCTGGGCTTCAGCCGTAGCGGAGCCACGGTGTCGGGTGTGGCGGGGGCGACGGTGCTTGACGGCGACCTGATTGTGACGACGGTTCGCGGACGGCGGGAGGAAATCTGCCGCCGGAGCGACATGCGGCTGATCGGCCTCCATAACGTCGAAAATGTGATGGCGGCGGTGACGTATGGTCTGCTCTGCGGTTGTCCGATCGAGGCCATTCGCGCCGTGCTGCGATCCTTCCCCGGGCTGGAACATGCCTTGGAGGTGGTACGTGAGCGTCGCGGGGTTCGCTTCGTGAACGACTCCAAGGGCACCAATGTCGATGCGGTGTTGAAGGCGCTTGAAGGAATAGACCAGCCGATTTGGTTAATTGCCGGCGGCCGCGACAAGGGCGGCGACTTTTCCCGCCTCGAAGGCGCGATACGGGAACGAGTGAAAGGGCTGATTTTGATCGGAGAGGCAGCCGGCCGTATCCAGGATGCGATGGGAGATTTTGACCGGTGTCGTCCTGCAGCGACCCTCCGCGACGCCGTGGAGCTTGCTGCTCGCGAGGCGCAGCCCGGTGAGGTGGTCTTACTCTCGCCGGCCTGCGCCAGTTTCGACATGTTTGCGGATTATCAAGACCGGGGCCGGCAGTTTAAGGCCCTGGTACAAGGGCTGCCGGCGTAAAGCGGGAGCCGTGTGGGAGGAACGACAGCTGATCGATGGCACAGCATGCGCTCGGAACACTGATGTTGCCCTGGTCGACCTCGACCCAGCGGGCGACCAAACGCGTGCCGGTCGATCCGGCCCTGCTGGCCGTGACGCTCATTCTTGCCCTGGTGGGAGTGGTCATGGTGTTCAGTGCCAGCGCGGTGGTGGCGGGGAATCGGTTTCACGACCCCTGGTATTTCCTGAAGCGTCAGTTGGCCTGGCTGGGCGCCGGCCTCCTGGTGATGCATCTCATTTCGAAGATCGACTACAGCATATGGAAGAAGCTGGCGATTCCGCTGCTGTTCGGGACGACGGTGTTGCTGGTGTTGGTACTCGTTCCGTCGCTCGGCAGCGTGGCCAAGGGGGCGCGGCGGTGGTTGCACCTCGGTCCGCTCAACATTCAGCCGGCCGAGCTGGCAAAGTACGCGGTGGCCATATACATCGCGGCCTACCTGACCAAGAAGCAGGATCAGATCACCAATTTTTCTCGAGGCCTCTTACCGCCGCTGATCGTGTTGGGATTGCTGAGCGGCTTGGTTTTGCTGGAGCCCGATCTGGGGACGGTCGTGGTGATGGGCCTGGTGGTCGTGACGATGCTGTTTCTGGCAGGGGCGCGAATCAAACACCTGGGCCTCCTGGCGCTCTGTGCGCTGCCGACGGTGGCGGCCTTAATCCTGGGGTCTCCTTATCGGCGTCGACGCGTGATCGAGTATCTGTACGGGGCCAAGGATCCGACCGGCTCCGGATATCAAATCCATCAGTCCTTTCTGGCGTTCGGCAGCGGCGGCCCGTTCGGTGTGGGGCTGGGCGAAGGGAAACAGAAGTTGTTTTTCTTGCCGGAGGCGCATACCGACTTTGTGCTGGCTCTGGTCGGCGAAGAATTGGGGCTGATGGGCACCGTGACCATCGTGTTGCTGTTCGGGCTGTTCGTCATCAAGGGCTTTCAGATCGCGGGACGTGCCCGGAACCCGTTCGGTCGGCATCTGGCCATGGGCATCACGCTCCTTGTCGGCATGCAGGCCTTGGTCAATGTCGGAGTGGTCACCGGACTGCTGCCGACCAAAGGCTTGACCCTGCCCTTTGTCAGCTACGGCGGCTCATCATTGTTGGCCAATTTGTTCGGCGTGGGAATTCTATTGAACATTTCACGCGACCGGCAGGGCGGGCAGGACAGCAGTGGGCCGCGGGTGGTGCGCAAGCGCGGCGTGGTGACGGAATGAACGTGGTCATCGCTGCCGGTGGAACGGGAGGCCATCTCTATCCGGCGATCGCCGTCGCACGGGAATTTTTACGGCGCGATCCATCCACCAGGATTCTGTTTGTCGGCACCACGCGTGGAATCGAGCGCAAAGTGCTGGCCCACGAAGGCTTTCCCTTGCAGTGCATCGATGCCAATCCTCTGATGGGAAAAAGTCCGCTTGAGGTCCTGAAGGCCCTGGTCACCTTGCCGAAGAGTCTGTGGCAATCGATGAGCATCCTCAAGAAGCAGAGTGCGGATCTCGTGTTCGGCGTGGGCGGGTACACCAGTCCGGCGATGCTCCTGGCGGCGTTTCTGCGACGGATCCCCGGTGTGATTCTCGAGCCGAACGCCTATCCCGGCATGGCGAACAAGGCGGTGGCGCCGTTCGTGCAGCGGGTGTTCCTGGCCTTCGAATCGACGGTGACATTTTTCGATCGATGCAAAACCAGCGTGGTGGGCACACCGGTTCGGCAGGCGTTTCTAGACGCTGCCGGTCCGGCAGCGAGCCGGGCAGAGGAACGCACCACTCGACACCTGTTGGTCTTCGGCGGCAGTCAGGGAGCGAAGGCCATCAATTCGGCGGTGATTGAGGCCTTGCCGTTGCTTCGCGCCATGAAGGACCAGCTTACCATCACTCATCAAACCGGCGAGGCGGATCACGCCAGAGTCGTGGCCGCGTATGAACAGGCTGGAATGCCCGCGCAGGTCGTGCCCTTTCTCTACGACATGCCCACGGTGCTGCGAGGCGCGGATCTTGTAGTGGCAAGGGCCGGAGCCATGACGATTGCCGAATTGACGGTCTGCGGAAAGGCGGCGATTTTGATTCCGCTGCCGACGGCCATCTACAACCATCAACTGCGGAATGCCGAGGTGATGGCGAAGGCGGGCGGCGCAGTGCTCCTGCCGCAAGCAGAATTGAACGGGCCTGGACTGGCGCAAACCGTCTTGCAGATTTTGAAGGAGCCGCATCGGCTTCAGACTATGAGTGAACAGAGTTGGAATATGCGACGCAGCGATGCGGCAGAAACCATCGTTCGTGAGTGTTACGACGTCATAAGGAGGCGCCATGAGGCCAGCGACAGCGCTCGCGCCCTATGAACAACGAGAGCGGGAGACACAGCAACAGGACCGGAGCAGTGGGCAGCGATCATTTCGAGGACAGGAGCTAAGGCGGACGGCGATGTTTAGAAAGACACAACATATTCACCTGGTGGGCATCGGCGGATCCGGGATGAGCGGGATCGCCGAGGTGTTGTTGACGCTCGGGTATAAGGTGAGTGGATCGGATCTCAGTCAGTCGGAAACGACGCGCCGGCTTGAGGAATTAGGGGGGCGCATCGCGATCGGTCATCACGAGTCCAATATCGGGGAGGCGCAGGTCGTGGTGATCTCCTCCGCAGTGGCCGCCGCTAATCCCGAAGTGGTCGCGGCAAAAGCCCGGCAGATTCCGGTCATCCCGCGTGCGGAGATGTTGGCGGAGCTGATGCGGCTCAAGTTCGGCGTCGCGATCGCCGGCGCCCATGGGAAGACGACGACGACCTCGATGGTGGCCAATGTGCTCGCGCAAGGCGGATTGGATCCCACCATGGTGATCGGGGGCAAGGTAAATGCGCTGGGGAGCCATGCGCGGCTGGGGCGCGGCGATTTGCTCATTGCGGAAGCGGATGAAAGCGACGGGTCGTTTCTGCGACTCGCCCCGACCATTGCCGCCGTCACCAATATCGACCGCGAGCACCTGGACCACTACGGGACCATGGAAAAGTTGAACGACAGTTTTCTGGAATTCGTGAACAAGGTGCCGTTCTACGGCTTGGCCGTGTTGTGCTCCGACGATGAACGGCTGCGAAGTCTGTTGCCGCGCGTGGTGAAGCGTTATCAGACTTTCGGCCTGCACGAACACCCCGGCCATGTGCCCGACTTTCGCGCCACCGACATCAGCTTGCGGCAATGGGGGTCGGAGTTCCGGGTGTTTTTCCGCGGACGCAACCTCGGCCCGTTCAGGTTGTCCATTCCCGGCATTCACAATGTGTCGAATTCACTGGTCGCGATCGCCATCGGCATGGAGTTGGATATTCCGGTCGATCTCATTCGGAAAGGCCTCGCGGCGTTCAGCGGGGTGGAGCGACGGTTCCACCTGCGCGGGGAGAAGTCCGGCATCATGGTGGTGGACGATTATGGGCATCATCCGACCGAGGTACGGGCCACGATCGCGGCCGCGAAGCAGGGGTGGGATCGACGCGTGGTCGTGTTGTTCCAGCCCCATCGCTACAGCCGTTCTCGCGATCTGATGCAGGAATTCGCCCATGCGTTCGACCAGGCGGATGCGCTCTTCATGACGGAAATTTATGCGGCGGGTGAACAGCCCATTCCCGGCGTGTCCGGCGCGAAGCTGGTGGAGGCGGTGCAGGCGGCCGGGCATCCTTCGGCCACCTTCGTGGAGCGCAAGGACACCCTGGCGGAGCAGGTGCTGCCGACCCTGAAATCCGGGGATCTCGTGATTACCCTCGGCGCAGGGGATATCTGGAAAGCGGGATTGGCGATTCTTGAGCGATTGCCGGCGTAGAGGGCGACGAGGCGAACAACCGTGTCACGTGCGGCGGGCAAAGATCATGCGGCAAGAACCAGGAAAGACTGGGCGCGTATTCTTGAAGGGGTTCGTGGAACGGTCACGTACGAGGCCTCGCTGCAGGCCTATACTTCATTCCGCATCGGTGGCCCGGCGGAAGTCCTGGTGGAGCCGGCCGATGTGGAGGACCTTTGCCGGGTGGTGGCACAGGCTCGCGCGGAACACGTTCCGGTCTTTGTGGTGGGCGGGACCAATCTGCTCGTTCGTGACGGGGGCATCCGCGGGATCGTGGTTAGCCTGCGGCAATTCAAAGCCATCCGCCAGGAACCGGACCAGGTGCTCTATGCAGAAGGGGGCGTGGGCATGCCGACGTTGATCGGATATGCCATTCGCCGGTCACTCGCCGGTTTGGAATGGGGCGCCGGGATTCCCGGGACCGTGGCGGGGTGCGTCGTGATGAATGCAGGCACACGCCTGGGTGAAATGAAGGATTCCGTCAAGGCCGTCCGGATGGTAGATCCTCGCGGCCGGGTGGTGGATATTCCCGCCGCGGATATTCCGTTCAGTTATCGACGGGCGCATCTGCCGCGCGGCATCGTGGCGGGAGTCTGGGTGCAGTTGAGGCCCGGCGATCACGACCGGATTGAAAAGACAGTGAAGGACTATCTGCAATATCGCAAGCAGACCCAGCCGCTCACCTTGCCGAGCGCCGGGTGCGTGTTTAAGAACCCTCCGCAGGACTCCGCCGGTCGCCTGGTGGACGCGGCGGGCCTGAAGGGGGCCCGCATCGGAGATGCACAGGTCTCGGACAAGCACGCGAATTTTATGGTGAACGTCGGCCATGCGCGCGCGGCCGATGTGCTGGCCTTGATCAAGAAGGTTCGCGCGGCCGTGAAAAAGGTGTCGGGCGTGAAGCTGGAATTGGAACTGAAGGTGGTCGGTGAGGCCTGACGCGGATCGATGAAGGGAGTGGATGTGACGGAACGGAAGCCGCTGACACGTTCAAAAATCGGAGTCCTGATGGGCGGTCAATCGTCTGAACGGGAAGTATCGCTGAAGACCGGCGAGGCTGTGTATCGCTCGCTGGTGCGAAGCGGCTACGACGCAGTGGCCATCGATGTCGGCCCGGATCTGTCCAAGACGCTGCAGGAGCAGGCGGTTGAGATCGGGTTTCTGGCGCTGCACGGACCGGGAGGCGAAGACGGCGCGATCCAGGGGTTTTTGGAAACCCTCGGCATCCCCTATACGGGATCCGGTGTCCGGGCCAGCGCCATCGGGATGCATAAGGTGGTGACCAAGACGGAATTGGCCGCTCAGGGCATTCCGGTCCCGCGCGGGACGGTGGTGCTTCGCGGCACGGCTCCCAGTCTGAATCGAGTGCTGAGCACCTGTAAGTTGAAGTTGCCGGTGGTCGTGAAGCCGGCGAGCCAGGGATCCACGATCGGAGTGACCATTGTCCGGAAGCCGTCGCAATGGAAGGAAGCTCTTCGCACGGCGCACCGGTATGACGAAGAAGCGATGGTCGAGGCGTTTATCCCTGGACATGAGGTCACGGTGTCGCTTCTGGGCGGCCCCGACGGAGTGGTGACCGGGTTGCCGGCCGTGGAGATCGTGGCGCCGGATGGATTTTATGACTTCTCGGCCAAGTATGAGAAAGGTCGAACCCAGTACCTGTGCCCGGCGCCGCTCCCGGCCGCAGTCACTCGGCAGATCAAGCAACTGGCGATCCGGACCTATCAGGCCTTGGGATGCAGCGGGGCGGCCCGGGTTGATTTCCGTATCACGCCCAAGGGCAAGCCGTTTGTGCTTGAGATCAACACCGTGCCGGGAATGACGGAGACGAGTCTGCTGCCGATGGCGGCGGGGAAGGCCGGATTGTCGTACGACGTATTGACGGAGCGAATTCTCCAGTCCGCGCTCGGGCGGGCCGGAATCGGATCATTTCGAGCCGTGAGGTAGCGATGTCGCTGCGGTGGCGCAAGGTACGCCCGGTGAAAGTGAACCCGCGGGCGAATGCCCGTTCGGAATCCGCGCTGGGCCGCCATCGGACCGGTGAGACGGGCGGGTATTGGTCCAGGCTGGGGCGGGGCCTGCTGATTACCTTGCGGGTGGTGGCCACGGTGACTGTGCTGGTCGGCGGTTGTTCCGGGTTGTTCGTCCTGGCGCGGGAAGTGGGACCTCTGACGCGGGAATGGTTTCTGGTGCGCTCCGTGTCGGTGAGCGGGTTGCACCATGTGACGAGGAAAGAAGTGATCGGGAGATTGGCGTTGAAGCCTGATACCGCGCTCTACTCCATTAACCCGTCCTGGTTGGCCGACCGGATCAAGACCCATCCCTGGATCAAGGATGCGACGGTGGTGCTGAAGCCCTTACATGAAATTCATATCGACATCGTTGAGCGGGAACCTGCGGTCGTGGTACGCACGCTGTCGGAGAATCTCCTGGCCGATTCGGACGGGTTCTTGCTGGCGCATCTCGGGTCGGCGGATGATCCGACCCTACCGATGTTGTCCGGTGTCGACGGCAAGCGGCTGGTGCAGGGAAAACCGGACGATCGTCGCCCCGTGCAGGTCGGCGCGGCTCTGGCCCGCATGGTCGGACAGACGACCGGAGGACGGCCGGATATCAATGTGGGGAATCTCAATAATCTGGTAGTCGAGGTTCAGGGTGTGACGTTTCAATTCAGTGAGTCGTCGATGAATCAGCAATGGTACCGGTTTCTCAAAATGCGGCCCGCACTGCGTGATGTGGCCTTTGACGGCGAGGGCGCCAGGGCGAATGAAATCGATCTTCGCTTTGCCGACCGCGTCATTGTTCGGGGAAGGGGGTGAGCCGAGTGTCTAAGCGGGATCATATCCTGGTCGGACTCGACATCGGGACCACCAAGATCTGTGCGATTGTCGCCGAAGTGCCGGAGGAGGGCCCGCTGAATATCATCGGCGTCGGCTCCTGCCCCTCGCGCGGGCTTCGCAAGGGTGTGGTGGTCAATATCGAGAGTACGGTGGAGTCGATCAAGAAGGCGGTTGAGGAAGCGGAGCTCATGGCGGCCGTGCAGATCAATTCGGTCTATACGGGCATCGCCGGTAGTCATATCTCAGGAGAAAACCTCAAGGGCGTCGTGGCCCTCAAGAAACAGGAAGTCACGCGCGACGACATCAGCCGTGCGGTGGAGAGTGCGCGAACTCTTGCCGTGATTCCTCACGAGCGCCGCATCTTGCACGTGTTACCGCGCGAATTCATGGTCGACGATCAGGAAGGCGTGCGCGAGCCCCTGGGCATGTCCGGCAACCGGCTGGAGGTCAACGTCCATGTCATCACCGGCGCGGTAACGTCGGCGCAAAACATCATCAAGAGTGTGAACCGGGCCGGGCTCGACGTCGTGGACATTATCCTGCAGCCCCTCGCGTCAAGCGAAGCCGTCCTGAGCGCCGAAGAGCGGGAGTTGGGAGTCGCCATGGTGGATCTGGGCGGCGGCACGACCGACCTGGCGATCTTCCTCGACGGCAGCATCCGCCACACGGCGGTGCTCCCGATCGGCGGCCAGAATTTGACCAAAGATCTGGCTATCGGTCTGCTCACCTCGCAAACCGACGCCGAGAAAATCAAAGTGCAGCATGGCATTGCCCGCACAGAGCTGGTGCATGGGCATCAAATGGTGGAAGTGCCGTCGGTCGGCGATCGGCCGCCGCGGCAATTCACGCGCCGTGATATCGCGGAGATTCTCGAGCCGCGCGTCGAGGAAATGTTCGATCTGGTGAAACGCGAAATCGTACGAGCCGGCTATGAAGGCATGCTCGGTGCCGGCGTGGTGATCACGGGCGGGACCTCATTATTGGAAGGGATGCCGGATGCTGCGGAGCGAGGGCTGAATCTGCCCGCTCGACGCGGCATGCCGACGGGCATCGGTGGGCTGCGCGATATCGTCAGCAACCCGATGCACGCGACCGGTGTCGGGCTGTTGTTGCATGCACGTCAACATGCCGACAACTTGGAGGCTGCCGGCATCCGTCACGGCAAAGGGTTGGGGAAAGTGTTCGATCGCATGCGATCGTGGATGTTCGAGTTTTTCTAACTTTTGCGGACGGCTTAAGACCACGTCCGCGCCATCGTCAAGGGAGGTGCCACGATGTTTTCATTTCAAGAGGAGCCGCAATCGCCCGTTCGCATCAAAGTGATCGGTGTCGGAGGAGCGGGGTGCAACGCCGTCAATACGATGATCACCGGCGGATTGTGCCGGGTCGATTTCGTGGCCGCGAATACGGATGTGCAGGCGCTCGAGCGGTCTCAGGCGTCGTATAAGATTCAGATCGGGCCGGAGCGGACTCGCGGCCTCGGCGCCGGTGCCAAGCCTGAAGTGGGACGCGACGCCGCGTTGGAAAGCAAAGACGAGATTCGCGAGAGTCTGGTCGGCGCCGACATGGTGTTTGTCACCGCCGGAATGGGCGGCGGCACCGGGACAGGCGCGGCTCCGATCGTGGCCAGTATCGCGCGTGAACTGGGCATCCTGACCGTCGCAGTTGTGACCAAGCCCTTCCAGTATGAAGGACACCGGCGGATGAGCCACGCCGAGGAAGGCATTCGCGATCTCGGGAGGCATGTCGATACGCTCCTGATTATCCCGAATCAACGGTTGCTGGGAATCGTGGACAAGGCCACCCCGTTGCTGGATGCGTTCAAGGTGGCGGACGATGTGCTGCGTCAGGCGATCCAGGGCATTGCGGACGTGATTACGACCATCGGGTTGGTCAACGTCGATTTCGCCGATGTGCGGACGATCATGGCGCACACGGGACGCGCAGTCATGGGTATGGGCATCGGACGCGGCGCCAACCGGGCGCAGGAAGCGGCGCAGAAGGCGATTTGCAGTCCCTTGTTGGAAGAGGGCAGTGTCGAAGGTGCCCGTGGAGTGCTGCTGAATATCACGGGCGGCCCGAATATGTCGCTGCATGAAGTGGAAGAAGCGGCCTCGATCGTTCAGCATGCGGCGGATGCCGAAGCGAACATCATCGTCGGACAGGTCATCAATCCTGAGATCGGCGATGATCTGATCGTGACCGTGATTGCGACCGGCTTCGAGCGCGAAGAACAAGCGACTGCGCGACCGGCCGTCGCGGCGGAACGCCCTGCGGCACGGACTCCCAACGGCCGCCCGGCGCAACAGGTGCTGACCGGCGTGCATGCGACAGGATCGGATCGCCCCCATAAGGACTTGGATCGTCCGACCTTCCTTCGCCGCATGGGCGAGACCCGCGAAGCCGTGGAGCGGATCGCGGTGGTCGGCGACGATGAATGGGATGTGCCGACGTTTCTGCGCAAGCAGGCCGACTGAGCACGAAGCGGTATCGGTCACTGCGAGGATTGAAATCGGGATGGCGTCAGAGATCATCACGGCGCCGTCGTTTACGACGGCCACGGATGGGGTGGAACATTTTTTCGGCACCCGGTTGTCGTCCGTCTCGGTGACGCCGGGTCGTGCCGCTGTGCCAGGGGCTCCGCATCGCGAACGAGGCGCGAGCGTGATCCTGTCCGTCAAACAGGTTCACGGGACGGATGCGCTGATCGTCGATCGGCCGGTCGAGCAGGGCGACGCCTTCGAAGGAGGCTGGGACGCGTTAGTGACTGACCAGCCCGGCGTGATGGTCACTGTGCGGACCGCGGATTGTGTGCCGGTGCTGCTGCACGATCCAGAGCGACGAGTGGTTGCGGCGATCCATGCAGGCTGGCGAGGTGCGGTGGCCGGTATTGTGCCGAAGACGGTGGCCTTGATGGTGAGCCGGTTCGGGGCGACTGTGGATCGGCTGCAGATGGCGATCGGTCCTTCTGCCGGTCCCTGCTGTTACGAAGTGGATGAGCCGGTCCTTGCGCGACTGCGGGAGGTTTTTCCCGAATGGCAATCAGTCGTGAAACCGGTGAGCAGCCAGAAGGCGCATCTGGATCTGCGCGCCTTTGTGCGCCGGCAAGCGCTGGCTGACGGACTGGCCGCAGAGCGGGTCGCAACGGTCGATGCCTGTACCATCTGTCAGCCCGAGCGGTTTTATAGTTATCGTCGCGACGGGGTGGTGAAGGCCACGATGGTCAGCGGGATTGCCCTCGTGCCCAGACGGTCGGTTTGAGATCGATACCCGATCGATGTGATATCCGGTACTTCTCGAATCACCTGCTCAGGGGCGACATGGGGTGACAGAGAACATGGAGCAAGCTGCAGGGCGGCAGGATGAATGCAGACCTGGGGACGATTGCGGGTCGGGTTCGATCAGTGCTCGACGAAATACAACGTGCGACCGCTCGTGCGGGGCGCCTGCCAGGCTCTGTTCGTCTCATTGCCGCGTCCAAGACCGTGTCCGTTGAACGGCTGCGTCAGGCGGTGGACGCGGGCCTTCGGCACCTGGGAGAGAATCGCGTTCAGGAAGCCTTGCCGAAAATCGACGCGTTGGAGCGCGAAGGGGTCGTGTGGCACTTTATCGGGACCCTCCAACGGCGCAAGGTGAAGTCGGTCGTCGGGCGATTTGAGACGATTCATTCCGTGGACAGCCTTGCCCTGGCGGAAGAGATCGACCGGCAGGCGAAGGTTGCACGGCTGCGGCAACGTGTTCTGTTGGAAGTAAATCTTGGTGGAGAAGCCAGCAAGGGAGGATTTGAGCCCACGACACTGGTGGCGGCCCTGGAATCCCTGAACGGGCTCGAACATCTGGATATTCGCGGCCTCATGGCCATTCCCCCACCCACTCCGACGGCTGAAGACGCGCGTCCCTACTTTCGACAACTCCGGACCCTCGCTCAGGCATTGACAGCGCGGGGGTACAGGAACATTAATATGCAGGAGCTCTCGATGGGCATGTCGCACGACTATCCCGTTGCCATCGAGGAAGGGGCGACGTACGTGCGAGTCGGAACGGCGATTTTCGGAGCGCGAGGTGAGTAAACCGATGCTGACACAACCGATTGCATTCCTCGGCGGTGGGCAAATGGCGGAGGCGCTGATCGGCGGACTCCTGGCTGCGGGTGCCTGTGAGCCGGCATCGATTTGCGCGACGGACCCGGTCGCCGCGCGTCGCGATGTATTGAAATCGCGGTTCGGCATTCGTGTCGGCGATGAGAATGCGAAGGCTGTTCGGGAGGCCGATCTGGTGGTCCTGGCAGTGAAACCGCAGGCGATGCCGGCGGTGCTCAGTGATGCGGGGCAGGCCTGTGCCGGGAAATTGGTGGTTTCCATTGCCGCCGGTGTGACGACCGCCTGGATCAGCGAGCGGATCGTGACGCCCAGAGGCATCATCCGGGCGATGCCTAACACGCCGGCTTTGGTGCGGGAAGGAGTGACGGCGTTGACCAGTCCGCCCGACCTCCGATCTGACGATCTGGTCGCGGTGCGGACATTGTTTGAGGCGGTCGGGTCGGTCGTCTCGGTTGAGGAACGACTCATGGATGCCGTGACCGGCCTGAGCGGAAGCGGCCCTGCCTATGTATTCGTCGCCATTGAAGCCTTGGCCGACGGCGGCGTCCGGATGGGATTGCCGCGTGCGACCGCTGAACTCCTGGCCGCGCAGACGGTTTTAGGTGCCGCAAGAATGGTTTTGGAGCGCGGAGAACATCCGGCCCGGTTGAAGGATCAGGTGGCGTCGCCGGGAGGTACCACGATCGCCGGGTTGTACCAGCTGGAGGCTGGAGGGCTGCGGAGCTGTCTGATGGCGGCCGTCGAAGCGGCCACGAAACGTTCACAGGAGTTGGGACGCTGATGTTTGTCTTGAGCAATGTGCTGCAAGGAACGGCCACGGTGCTGGATACGGTCTTGTGGCTGTACATGTGGGTCATCATCGCCCGCGCGTTGATTTCGTGGGTCAATCCGGACCCGTGGAACCCGATCGTGCAGTTTTTGGAGCGCGCGACGGAGCCGGTGCTCACGCCGATCCGTCGGCTGGTCGGATGGCGCATGGGCATGGATCTGTCGCCGATGATCGCGATTCTGATCCTTGTCTTTTTGCAATATGCCGTGGTTCAATCGTTACGGGATTTCGCCGTGCGGATGCATTAACCGTCGGGCAAGAGGTGTCGCATGAAAATCACTCCCATCGACATTCAGCAGATGGTCTTCCAGGTCAAGTTCCGGGGTTATGACCGGGACGAAGTGAACCGGTTCCTCGAGGAGCTGGCATTGACCGTTGAGAACTTGAATCGAGAGAACAGCGCGCTTCGTGAAAAGTTGACTGCAACCGAGCAGCAGGTCACCGACCTGCGACGCACGGAAACGACGTTGTCGAATACTCTGGTTTCCGCCCAGACGCTGGCCGAGGATGTGAAACGGTCTGCGCAGCGCGAGTCCGATTTGATCGTCAAAGAAGCCGAACTGAAGGCGAGTGAAATTATCCGGCAGGCCCGGGTGAGTCTCTCCGAGATGCAACGTGGTCTCGCAGATCTCCAGAAACAACGTCTGATGATGGTGGAGCGATTCCGTTCGACCCTGCGCTCGTTCGAGCGCATGTTGGAAGTGGAAGAAAGCGATGCCTACCAGTCGGATGCAGCCTCTGTCGAAGGTAAGCTAACCGGCGAATCAAGCACCGCGCGTTGAGGGTCCTGCGCCCCTTCGATTTTCTCTTCCGCCTCGGGCGGGGCTGCCAGGGGGCTTTACCCGTCCATTCCCTCCTTCTCTCCGTAAACCTCTTGTAGGCGTATATTGATGGCGACACCACATCCCATTCAGGCCGCGTTGCAGGCAGCGGTCGATGACGGCACGTTTCCCGGTGCGGTGTTGGCCGTCCGATTGCGCGGGGCGTTCGTCTATGAAGGCGCCGCCGGCCGCCTGTCGTCGCAGAGTCCGGGCGAAGCGGTGACGAGTCATACCTGCTACGACCTGGCCTCTCTGACCAAGGTGCTGGCGACCACCACGGCGTTGCTGTTGCTGACGCAACGCGGCCGACTGGTGCTGGAAGACCGGATCGATCATATCCTCAATGAACTGCAGGGCAGTGCCGCGGGGGCGGCCTCTATCCGGCAACTGCTCACCCATAGCTCGGGGCTTCCCGGTTGGCGTCCCTATTACGAGCGGCTGGCGTCGCTTGAGGCAGGACGGTCCGGATTTCCGGGACGTACGGCGGCGCGTGAGGCGGTGCTGGGCTACATGGCGCAGGAGGAGTTGGTCTACGAGCGGGGTTCGCGCAGTCTCTATAGCGACCTGGGGTTCATGCTGCTGGGATGGGCGGTGGAGCGGCTGGCCGGTGAGTCGCTGGACCAATTTTGCAAGAACCAGATCTATCGTTCGCTTGAGGCCCAGCCGCTTGCGTACCTCCCGCGCGGGTCGCATGCGAATCCTGCTGCCTCATTGGGGGCACCTGCAATCGCCCCGACCGAAGACGATTCTTGGAGGGGTCGTATGTTGTGCGGCGAAGTGCACGACGAGAATGCCTTCGCACTGGGCGGTGTGGCCGGTCATGCCGGGTTGTTCGGCACGGCGCGCGCGGTACTCGCGGTGGCGAAGGCGTGGATGGATGGCTGGCACGGTAAGCCGGGATTGTTAGATCCTGAACTCGCCAGGCTGTTTACGACCCGGCAGCAGGGAATATCGGGTGCTAGTTGGGCCTTGGGTTGGGATACGCCGTCTGCGCCGTCCTCTTCCGGAACGCGTTTTACCCCGGAATCATTCGGGCATCTCGGGTACACGGGGACTTCGCTGTGGCTCGATCCGGTCAAAGAGTTGGAAGTGGTGTTGCTTTCGAACCGGGTGCATCCGACGAGGAAGAACGAGCGCATCCTGGCCTTCCGCCCGCTCATTCACGATCTGATATGCCGGGAATTTCTGGGAGGCTAGGCTGGCAGGTCCGGATAGTCGGTCCAGGTTTCTTTTTCGGCCAGGTAGCGGTTGCCTTTGAAGTTTAGACGGGTGCGCAACCGGGTAAACCCGACTCCCATGAGCTTCTCAACGACGGCCTTGACGGCAGCACTCGTGGTGGGGTGCGCGGGGCCTTCGACGGCGTACGCCTCATAGGTGACCTTTCCCGTATAGCCCGCCGCTACACGACTGACGAGCACCGCCCGATTAAAATACCGGTCGCTCGGGTCGATCCCCTCGACTTGATGCCGTTCGATTAAGCCCTCTTTCTTAAAGAGGAGGGGAAGTCCACTCATACAAACCTCCGTCCATCATCCGCCGGGAGCGTCTTACGGGTCCCGATTATAGGGACCTCCTTTCCGGAGTGCAACCGTCGTTGACAAGGTTCTCCAGGGGTTTCTATGATGCGGGATTCGCGTGACATCGTTCGCCAGTCGAGGGGCCGATTCAAACACCAGCTGTTTCGATGAACATGAACGTTCCCAACAGTCTGACGATGCTGCGCATCCTGTTGATCCCGGTGTATGTGGGGTTGCTCAACTATGAGCAATTCGACTACGCGTTGGCGACGCTCTTCATCGCCGGGTTGACGGATGCGCTCGATGGAATCATCGCGCGTGTGGCCGATCAGCGGACCAGACTCGGAGAAGTCCTGGATCCTCTGGCGGATAAACTCATGCTGACGACGGGGTTCATCACGCTCTCAGTGATGCATCTGGTTCCGCTCTGGCTGACGATTCTAGTGGTCAGCCGCGATCTCATGTTGATGCTGGGGGCGGCCGTCGCCCATTTCACCCACACCCAGGTCGATATCTCGCCGACTGTGCTTGGGAAGGGCACCACATTGGTCCAATTGGCGACGCTGGTCTCCATCATTTTCTTTGCCTCTCGCCGGCTCGATCTCGCCACGCTCGACCCGCTCCTGTATCTCATGGGCGGGGTGACTCTCATGTCCGGTCTGCACTATCTCTCCCGCGGCTATTGCCGCATTACCTCCAACTAGGCTTAGCGCGCACTGCCTTGGTGAACGCGTCTGTCCACTGCTTCCGCCGGTCCGCTTTCGTGCATTCGTTTGACAGTTTTTAGGTCGTCTTATAGACTTCGATCATAGTTTCCCGCTGCATACGTACGTGTCCTGCCTGGGGTTCAAAGGAGTGGAAACCGCGTTATGAGTACATTCGCCTATGTCGGACGGAACCGCCAGGGTGCTGTGAAGAAGGGCGAGCTCACCGCCAAGACCAGGGACGAGGCGGTCGAGCAGCTTCGGAAGCAGCAGGTCGTCGTGACCAGCCTGGAAGAAAAATCCGGCATGGGCGGAAAGTTCAAGTTTAGCCTGGGGAGCGGCCTTACCGACAAGGATCTGGTGGTCTTCACCCGCCAGTTTGGCACGATGATCAATGCCGGGCTGCCCCTGATCCAATGTCTCGACATTCTCTCCACTCAGTCTGAAAACAAAGTCCTGCGTGAAACGGTCGGCGACGTGAAGAACAGTGTGGAAGCCGGCTCGACGTTCTCCGATGCGTTGAAGCGACACCCGAAAGTGTTCGACGACCTCTATGTGAATATGATCCATGCCGGTGAGGTCGGCGGTCTGCTCGATACGATTCTGACCCGTCTGGCCAAGCACATCGAAAAGGCGATGAAGCTGAAAGGCCAGATCAAGTCGGCCATGGTCTATCCCACCGCCATCGTCGGGGTGGCCGTCGTCATTATCAGTGTCTTGATGGTGTGGGTCATTCCTGTGTTCGCGCAGATGTTCATGGAAATGTCGGGCGGGAAAGTCGGATTGCCCGGTCCGACCCAGATCGTGATCAACGTCAGCAACTTTTTCCAGAGCTACTGGTATGCCATGGCCGGGGCGATGGTCGCGACGGTCATTGCCATTAAGCGGTACTATGCCACCGTGAACGGGCGTGTCGTGATCGACCGGCTGTTACTCAAGGTTCCGATCGTGGGTGATCTGATTAGAAAAGCCTCCGTCGCGAAGTTCACCCGCACGTTGGGCACGCTCATCACCAGCGGTGTGCCGTTGCTCGAGGGGTTGAGCATCTGTGCCAAGACATCCGGCAACAAGGTCATCGAGGAAGCGCTGATGAATGCGCGAGTGAGCATCAGCGGCGGAAAAACGATCTCCGAACCGCTGGCCAAGTGCAATGTGTTTCCTAAGATGGTGACCCACATGATCGCCGTCGGCGAGTCCACCGGCGCGCTGGATGCCATGTTAGGCAAGATCGCAGACTTTTATGAGGACGAGGTCGATCAGGCGGTGGAGACCCTGACCTCGCTGCTCGAACCGATCATGATGGTGGTGTTGGGTACCATCATCGGGTTTATCGTCATCGCGATGTATCTTCCGATCTTCACGATGGCGCAGGCCATCCAATAGCGACGCTGCATCGTCGCATCCGTTCTCCGGCGCATGGCTCGATCCTCGAAACGGGCCATGCGCTGCACATCCATCAGGGCAATGCGCCCCCCATGCTGTCCTCGACCCTTCTTCCTCAAACCGCCGGCGTTGGGCCATCCCTCAACTCGAATCCTCTGAAGTCGCCACTGGCAGATCCGCCCCGTGCGTCGTCGGGCGAGCGCTCGATGCCTGAGCTGAAGACCAGACTCCATTGGCTCATGGGGCTTCGGGTCGTCGTGGTGACGCTGATGCTGGGTTTATCCCTGGCGTTTCAGTCCACCCGCGGCGAATCGGCTCCAACCTTTACCGCTTTAATCATCTTCACGTACACCATTACCATCGCGTACGCGCTGGTGCTAAGAAGGCTCGCGTCTCCCGCTGCTCATACCGCGTTCACCTGGGTGCAGGTTGGAGTCGATATCGTACTCGAGACCGTCCTTATCGTGAGGACCGGCGGTGTCGAGAGTCCGTTTGCGGTGTTGTACGTCATCACCGTGACGGTTGCCAGCCTGGTTCCGCACCGGCGTGTCGGCATTGTTACGGGAGCCGGCTGTACCCTCCTGTTCGGTGGCATCACGGTCGTTCAATATTTCGGACTTCTGAATGCCGCCGGGTGGCTGCCTCCCAGCAAGTTGGAAGGGCCCGAAGTGCTGCAGACATTTGAAGTGTATGGCCTGGCGTTCCTGGTCGTTGGGTTCTTGAGCGGGGCGTTGGCGGACAAACTGCACCATGCCGATCAATCGTTGCGCGAGAAAGAGCAAGGTCTCAGCCGGCTGCAGGTGTTTCATGAGAGCATCGTGCGCAGTATCAGCAGCGGTGTGTTCACGACCGATGAGGAGGGGCGGATCACGTCCTTCAATCCGGCGGCGCATGAGGTCACCGGCTATGCCTTTGCCGACGTGCAAGGACGCCTCTGGCGGGAGGTCTTCAATTGGCACCCAGGGACCCCCTCCGATGAAACCGCGTTGACGCCTCTCTCTCCCTTGCGATTTGAGGTGGAATGTTCGCACGCCAACGGCAGCCGGCTGGTGCTGGGAATGACTGTGTCTCCCTTGCAGGAACAGGGCACGCAGCGAGGTCTGGTCTGTGTGTTCAAGGATCTGACGCAAATTCGATATTTGGAAGAGGAAATGCGTCGGCGGGCATGGCTGGCCAACCTCGGTGAGATGTCGGCGGGCATGGCGCATGAAATCCGCAATCCGCTCGGCGCGCTTGCGGGGGCGATGCAGATGCTGCGGCAAGATGTCGGATCAGACGACACCAGTCAGCGGTTGATGGATATCGCGATTCGTGAAGCCAGGCGGCTCGACAACATCATCACCGAATTTCTGCAGTACGCCCGCCCTCCCGCGTTGAATTTGGCCGAGCACGATTTGAACAAAGTCCTTGCCGATACATTGGATCTGATCCAACATGAAGCGCGGTCCCGAACCGGCATCACGATCGTATCCCGCATGGCGCCGAACCAACTGATGGCACAGGTCGATCAAGACCAGTTGAAGCAGGTCTTCTGGAATTTAGCCACCAACGCCTTCGATGCGATGTCCGCCGGAGGGACCCTGACGATCGCCACCGGAGTGCGGCGGGTGGAGGTCGGTGGCCGCCGATCCGATGTCATCGAAATCGCATTCCAGGATAACGGGGAAGGCATTCCCAAACAGAATTTCGACAAGATCTTTCTGCCGTTTTTTACGACGAAAAAAGAAGGCTCCGGGTTGGGGCTGGCCCAGGTTCATCGCATTGTGGAGTTACACGAGGGGTGGATCAAGGTCGAGAGCGAGGTCGGGCACGGGGCACGGTTTGTGGTCTGCCTCCCGCTGTCCGCAGAGACGGGCGTTCGGTTGCGGCATGAAGGAAGGGAACCGTGGAAAAGATTTTAGTCGTCGATGACGAGCAGGGCTTGCGCGATGTGCTCAGCATCATGCTCAAGCGCGCCGGATATGCCGTGACCGTGGCCTCGGACGGGGACGAGGCGATTGCGCAAGTGCAGAAAGAAATTTTCGATCTCGTCATCACCGACCTCAAGATGCCCAGAGTGGGCGGGCTCGAGGTGCTGAAGGCCGTCAAGGCTGCGTCTCCGGACACCGTGGTCCTGATGATCACGGCCTTTGCGTCCGCCGACTCGGCAGTAGAAGCGATGAAGCACGGCGCGTACGACTATCTCACCAAGCCGTTCCAGGTCGATGAAGTGCAACTGATTATCCGCAACGCGATCGAGCGGCGTCGGTTGTCGACGGAGAACATGCTCCTGAAGCGGGAGCTGGCCAGCCAGTCGTCATTCTCACAGATCATCGGCCAGAGCGAGGCCATGCAAAAGGTCTATGACGTCATCAAGAAGGTCGCCGATTCGAAGAGCAACGTGTTGATCGGGGGTGAAAGCGGGACCGGCAAAGAGCTGGTCGCCCGGGCGATCCACTTCAACAGTGCGCGCGCCTCCATGCCGTTTGTGACGGTGAACTGCAGCGCGGTGCCGGAAACGCTGCTCGAAAGTGAACTGTTCGGCCACATGAAGGGCTCGTTCACCGGGGCGATCTCCAATAAAGCCGGTCTGTTCGAAGTGGCGAACGGCGGGACGATCTTCCTCGATGAGATCGGCGATACGACACCGGCCATCCAGGTGAAGCTGCTGCGGGTGATTCAGGAGCGGGAGTTCCGGCGGGTGGGTGGGACTCAGGATGTAAAGGTGGATGTCCGCATCGTCGCGGCCACGAACCGGGATTTGGAGAAGGCCGTCGCAGAGGGCGCGTTTCGCGAAGATCTCTACTACCGGCTGGACGTAATTCCGATCAAGCTACCGCCGCTGCGCATGCGGACGGGCGACATTCCGTTGTTGAGCCAACATTTCCTGGAGAAATTTGCCAAGGAAAGTGGTAAACCAGTGCCGACGATGAGCCAGGAGGCCATGCGCGTGCTGTTGGCGCATGAGTGGCGAGGCAACGTTCGGGAATTGGAGAACGTCGTCGAACGTGTCGTGGCCTTCACAACGGGATCGTCGGTGACGGATGCGGATATTCGCGGATGGCTGCACAAGCCGGTCAGCAACCAGCAGGCTCTTCCCTCTGAGTTGCCTGAGGATGGCCTGGACCTGGAGGGGCTTATCAACACGATCGAGAAGGATCTGCTGTTGAAAGCGCTCGAACGGAGTCAGTGGGTCAAGAAGCGAGCCGCACGGTTGTTGCGGTTGAATACCCGGTCGTTCCGGTACCGTCTCGAAAAATACGAAATCAAAGGAGGCCGGGATTAGCGCCGCCCAGTAGTCTGCGAGTGAACTCTACCAGTCTGCGTGTTCAGACCCCTGCGAAAGTGAATCTCATCCTCCGCGTACTCGAACGGCGCCCTGACGGTTTTCACACCGTCTGGTCGTTGATGCACACGGTCGGACTCGAAGATGCGCTGACTCTTACGATCCAGCCCGGCACGACCTCCCGCATTGCCCTGCGCTGCGACCATGCCGCGCTGGCGGCCGATCAAAGTAATCTTGTCTATCGAGCCGCCCAGCTCGTGTTGGCGCGTATCGACCGAGCCGTCGATCTGTCGATCACCCTCACGAAACGCATTCCGCTGGGAGCCGGCTTGGGGGGCGGTAGCAGCGATGCGGCGGCGACCATCCTGGGTCTGACCCGCCTGTTGGGATTGAGCTGGTCCGTCGAGCAGATGGCTGAGGTGGGGCAACAGCTGGGAAGTGACGTGCCGTTCTTTTTTATGGGACCGGCCGCCTGTGTTACCGGTCGAGGTGAACAGGTGCGACCAATTCAGATGACGGGCACTCGCTGGATCGTGCTGGTGAATCCCGGCTTTCCTGTCGAAACCAAGTGGGCCTATCAGCAGCTGTCTGCCACCAGGGCGGGGGTGCGTCCTCTCTCGCTGGCATTGCAGCAACTGGGCGGCCGTGGGGTAGTGGATTGGTCCGAGATCATTCCCCTGGTAGAGAATGATTTTGAGGCGCCGGTCTTTGCGCACCATCCGGTCTTGTCCCAGATCAAGAGCCAATTGCTGAGTCAGGGGGCTGAGGTCGCCCTGCTGTCGGGAAGCGGTGCCACGATGTTCGGGATATTTCCCGGGCAGGCCGATGCGGAGCGGGCTGCCTCCGTGTTTGCCCGTGACCCGAAGATGAAGGCCTACGCCGTACCGGCGGCGGGTGCTCCGGCTACGAGCCCACTCTGAGACTGCCGAGCATAGTCCTCTTGTCAGGGGACTCCGGCCACGATCTTTCCCGAAGTGGCTAAGCACCTATCGACGCGTCGCCTGCCGCAGATTGGTTGACAACTTCCCAGCGTTTTCGCTATTGTGCTGTGCTTCGGTAGGCGTCCTCTTGTCCTGACAAGTGCGCGAGGTCAGCGGGACTCACAACGGGTCCTGTCCGTGCCCACCGTTTTTACGAACTCGACAAGCACCGTTACAGCATAGGCATCGCCTCGTACGGCATCGAAGGGGTCGGATGAACAGGGAACTTAAGCTCTTTTCGGGCAGCGCCAATCCTGCGCTTGCGCGGGCGATTTGCTCGTATCTCGACCTGCCCCTTGGCGCGGCGACGGTGTCCTCCTTCAGCGACGGGGAAATCCGGATTCGCGTGGAAGAGAACGTGCGGGGGGCTGATGTCTTCGTCACCCAATCCTGCTGTTCCCCGGTCAACGATTCGATCATGGAAATGCTCATCATGATCGATGCGTTGAAGCGCTCATCGGCCAACCGTATCACGGCGGTGATTCCCTACTTCGGGTATGCCCGGCAGGACCGCAAGGATCAGCCGCGTGTGCCGATCTCCGCGAAGCTGGTTGCCGACATCATTACCACGGCCGGTGCGGATCGGGTGCTCACCATGGATCTCCATGCGAGTCAGATCCAGGGGTTTTTCAATATTCCAGTCGATAACCTCTACGCTCTGCCGGTGCTGATGGACTACATCACGAAACGGAAGGTATCGGATCTGGTGGTTGTGTCGCCGGATGCCGGCGGCGTGGAGCGCGCCAGAGCCTTCGCGAAGCGCCTGCAGGCCAATCTGGCCATTATCGACAAGCGGCGCGAGGGTCCCAATCAGGCGCAGGTCATGAATATCATCGGAGACGTGCAGGGCAAGAGCGCGCTGCTCCTCGACGATATGATTGATACCGCCGGAACGATCGTCCAGGGCGCTCAGGCCTGTCTGGATAAGGGCGCACGTGAAGTGTGGGCCGGTTGTTCGCATGGCGTGTTATCCGGGCCCGCATTGGAGCGGCTCCAACAATCCGGCTTGACGGAAGTGCTGGTGACCGATTCGATTCCCCTGCGGGGTAAAGAACAGAAGTGTCCGAAACTCAAGGTGTTGTCGGTGGCGCCCCTTTTCGGGGAAGCCATTCGGCGTATCCATGAAGATGAATCAGTAAGTTCGTTATTCGTGTAGGCCGTCCGCGTCGAGCGACTGGTCGAGGAGGAGTATCATGAAATTCGATTTAACCGTTGAGAGCAGAGAGGGTGGGGGCAAGGGGCCCGCGCGTCAACTTCGTCGTGCCGGTCGAGTTCCGGCCGTGTTGTATGGGCAGGGGGAATGTTTGCTGCTCTCGGTGAAGCCTGACGAGTTGGTAAAGATTCTGCGGTCTCAGGCCGGATCCACCGCGCTGATTTCTCTTACCATCAACGGCGCGAAGACCAAGGCCAAGCGTACGGCGTTGCTACGGGATTTCCAGGTTGATCCGATCGCAGGAAGCGTGCTCCACGCAGACTTCTTCGAAGTGGCGATGGATAAACCGATCCGCGTCAAGGTGCCCGTGCATTTGACCGGCGGTCAGCCGGTCGGCTTGAAAGAGGGCGGTGTGTTGCATCATGTGTTGCGTCAGCTGCACATCGAATGTCTCCCGTCCGTCCTGCCCGATTTCATCGAAGTCGACGCATCGCAGCTCCAAATCAACCAGGGCATCCATCTGAAGGACATTCCGAAGACCGAGGGGTTGCGGTTTTTGGATGACCTCGAACACATGGTCGTGAGTGTGGCTGCGCCGATGACCGATGCCAAGCTCGAAGCATTGCTCACTGCCGGAGCACCCGGCGCTGAAGGAGCCAAGGAGCCTGAAGTGGCGGTGAAGGGCAAGGCAGCCGCTGAAGGTGCGGCTGGTGCGGAGGCTGGCAAGGCGGGAGATGCGAAGGCTGGGGCTGCCGCGCCCAAGGCCGGAGCAGCGCCTGCGAAGAAGGAAGCGGAAAAGAAGAAGTAGTTGCGTTGCGCCTGCTCGTTGGATTGGGCAATCCCGGAGCCGATTATGCCGACACACGGCATAATATCGGTTGTTGGGTGATCGAACGGGCCGCAGCGCGGTGGTCGATACGTCTCACCAGGAAAGGCGCGGCCCAGCGAGGCTCGGGTCGCGCCGGTTCCAAACTCGTCGAACTCGCCAGTACCCTCGACTGGATGAATCTCAGCGGTCCTCCCATCAAGGGACTCCTCCGCGAACTTGGTCTGACTCCGGAAGCCCTGGTGGTCGTGCACGACGATCTGGATTTGGAACCGGGTCGTTTGCGGATCAGGCAAGACGGCGGCAGCGGCGGCCACAACGGCATCAAATCTGTTATTGAAGCATTGGGCACGCCGCAGTTCGTGCGGCTGAAGGTCGGTGTCGGCCGTCCAGCACCGAGGCAGGATACGGCCGACTACGTGCTGGAACAGGTGTCGCCTGAAGAGCGGGCGATCTATGCCCCCTGCCTCGAACGAGCCGTCGATGCCCTCGAATTGCTGCTCAATCGCGACGTCTCCACGGCGATGAATCAATTTAACGTGCGGGAAAAAGCCGAGGGCGGCGAGCGTCCCTCTTAGAGCTCCCCTCAACACCTGCCGTTACATCACCGGTTGGATTTACTCGAGCCGGGCGCAGTCCGTGCTTCGCTGGAAATGGTCCCACTGTGGTAGAGTGAATTATGTGCGTCTCCCGTGGAAAAACCCATGACGACGTCTAGTCACGAACCTCTCTCGCTTGCTCAGTTCGACCTTTCACCCGAACGTGGATTCCTTCCGGCGACGGATCCGTTGGCGCAGTTGCCGGATGAGCCGATCTTGAATCAGATCGGCGCGGAGCTTCCAAAATTCTTGACGGCGCGACAATTACGATTTTTCGTCAATGACCATCAAGAGGTCATGGGGCCGGTGGCAGATGACTGGGGCCTTGATGTCTTTCGTTGCGCGATGCGCACCCTCTCCTTTGCCGGTCATGCCTTTGTGTGGGAAGATCCCGACCATCCCGCGTCTCTCATCCCGGCCAGTCTGGCCTTGCCGTGGGTTGCCGTCGCGCAACAGCTGGGCCGTCCGCCCGTGCTGTCCTATGCCTCCTATGCTCTGCACAACTGGCGGCGCCTCGACCCGCAGAAGCCCATCGAGTTGGGCAACGTGGTGCTCCTGCAGAATTTTCTTGGGGGCCTGGATGAAGAATGGTTTGTCCTGATCCATATCGACATTGAGGCGAAGGCTGGACCGGGGTTGCTGGGATTGGTTCAAGCGCACAATGCTGCGCGAGACAATAGGCCTGACGATGTGCTGCAAGGACTACGTGCCTTGGCAGCCGCGCAGGAAGCGATGCGGGAGACGCTGCTTCGCATGCCCGAACGTTGCGATCCGTACATTTATTACAGCCGCGTGCGGCCCTATATCCATGGGTGGAAGAACAGTCCGTCACTGCCTCAGGGGGTCGTCTACGAAGGGGTTGCAGCCTACGCACAGCGCCCGCAACAATTCCGCGGTGAAACCGGTTCGCAAAGCTCGATTGTGCCGGCGCTGGATGCCGGTCTTGGTATTCCTCATGCGGACGATCCGCTGACGCAGTACCTTGTGGAGATGCGTGACTACATGCCTCCGCGCCACCGGACGTTTCTGGCGGCGCTCGAAGCCCGCACGGATGAACAGCATCGCCCGTTGCTCTACGGCTATGCGCGCGATCGCAAAACGACGCATCCCGAACTATGGAAGGCTTTCTGTGCCTGTGTGGATTTACTCGCACAGTTTCGAGACATTCACATCGGGTACGCCGAGCGGTATATCTTCCGGCAACATCAGTCGCACGCCAGTAATCCCACCGCCGTCGGCACCGGCGGCACGCCCTTCATGCCCTATTTGAGCAAGCACCTCGAAGAAACGAAGCGGTTCACGCTCGATTGAGCCGCAGGCCTGCGCTCCTGCGCCCCTTGTTCTACAGTGGAATAATGGGCCCGGAGTTCGTACACTGCGAGAAGCGTTACGTTGATTTATGCGAAAACCCGGCGAACCTATCTACCACTGGATTCATCTGCTTGCGCTGTTGCTGGTCGTTGTCGCGACGGTAGCATTGCCTCGCGTAGCGGAGTTTGTCGTGGGGCCGCTGAGTTTCGGTACACGTGCTCTGGCGGGGTTGGGCATTGCCGTGGCCGGCGGGATCGCATTGTACCTGCTCTATAATTCCTCAGCCCGTAATGAACCATAACAGGACCTCGCCATAATTCTCTCACCATTCCAGTCCCCAAACGAATAGCGTGTCGTCCGTGACGCATTCGACATCTCCCATTCAGTCAAGTTAAAGTTGTCCAGTCTGCCGCGCAGATGGCCTGGTAAGATTCAGATAGGCCTCGCCCATGGAGTATGAACCATGGTGTGGATCAGACTTGTGCGCAGCGCAGGGTGGGCAGGGCTGCTGAGCTGTTGGGTTCTCCTGTTTTCTCCCTCACCAGTCCGGGCTGAATGGTACGCGGCCGCGCAGCTTGGTGTGAACTTTGCCGATCCCCTCCGGAATGTGCGCGGGAGCGGGACGCTGGCTGGTCTGGATGCGCCGAACTTCAATCTCAAAACCAGTCCTGCCTTCGGAGGCAAGCTTGGATTGTTCCCTTCGCATGGCATCTTCGGGCTTGAACTGGATGTCTCGCACAGTACCCCGCACATCAAGAATCTGGACGATGTGCCGGGGATTCATCTCTCCGTCACCAACATCGGTGGCCATGTGGTGTTGCGCTATCCCGGTGTGACCTGGCAGCCCTATATCGGCGGCGGTCCGGCCCTGCTCGTGGCGCATCTCGGCCGATCTTCGACCACGGAACGTGACACGCAAGTGTCGGTCGGCGGGAATGTCCTCGTCGGAATCCGAGCCTTCGTCACGCCGAAGGTGGCGATGTTCACCGAATACAAATATACGGACTCAACGTTTCGTTTCGGCGGGGCGTTCGGGCCGGTCGGCGGCTTTGATGCGACCTATCGGGCGCATCAACTCTTTGTGGGCCTGTCCTATCATTTTTAGGAGGTGTGGCATGAGACAAGCCGTTGCGTTCCTGTTCGGTGCCGTTGCGGTGATATTCATGACGGCTTGCGCGGAATCGCTGCACCAAGGGCAAGGGGTTGCTCCCCACCGCGCTCGCTGGAACGCGGGCGATCTGGAGGCGCCGTCCTACGGGCAACGGCCCGGCGCCTGGTGGTATCCGTTCGGCTACTATGGCGCTGGTTCTGAATGGCACCGTGGCGGGTCCAGTGATGGAGGTCAGCAGTCGAACGCACCCGCGCCACGTCCCACACCACCGGCCAATGCGCCGCCGCAGTTTCAGAAGAAATATTGATTCGATGCGAGTGTCTGTGTCTGAATGAAGGAGCGGGCCGTGTCAGGTCTCTGAGGAGGCAGTCATGACTCGATTGGTGCCTGGGTTCATCGCGCTCTGCGCCATCCTGCTCCCGGCGGGTTGTGCGCAATCGGTTCATCAGACCGAGCGGCTGGCGCAGAGTGATTTTCTGGTGGATCCCGGCTATGCCGGCAGTCAGTCCTATTCCTACTGGCCCGGTCCTGGATATGGGCCAGGGTATGGGATTGGGTACGGTCCCGGCTATTGGGGCTCTCCACTCGGGTATTATGGCGGTCCCTACGGGCCGCTCGGGTTTGGCTGGTATGGTGGGTATGGCGGCTTCGGCGCAGCGCGTCCTCCATCCGGTTCGCCGGGCTCTCGTCCCACGCCTCCAGTTCACGCACCCCCGCAGTTCAGGAAAAGATTGTGAGCCTGGGTGCCATTGCGAAGCCGCCGCAAGGTTCCTGTGCTGCTGCGTTCTGCGACGGCTGGTCACGCGATGTGGACCCTCGATCATTGGATCGTGCCGGTCTCGGCATCGCGGGAAAAGCCGCCCGTGTGTTTGACACATTCTTTGAAGCTGTGCTACCTTCGCCAGCTCGTCCCGGCTTGTCCGGCGTACCTACACCTCGCTCCCATCTGTGAATGGGGGCCGATGCCCAGGAGGATTCTGCATGGAACTCTATGAGTCCCTGTTTATCATTCGTCCGACCTTAAGCGACGAAGAAACCACTGCGTTGATTGAAAAAATGAAGGGCACCGTGACCAAGAACGGAGCCTCGCTCGAGCGGGCCGAGAATTGGGGCCGCAAGAAACTCGCCTACGAGATCAAGCGCGAGCGCAAGGGCACCTATGTCTATTTCTACTTCAAGGGACCCGGAGCGGTCATCGCTGAGCTCGAACGCGCCTACCGGCTTGAAGATTCGATCATTAAATTTCTGACCGTGAAGTTGGAGCAGGAGCCTGCTCCGCCCAGAGGTGCCCCCGTGGTCGCACCACAAGGAGCCACCGTTGGCGGGGTTCAATAAAGTCATCCTGGTCGGGAATCTGACCCGCAATCCCGAGTTGCGTTATACGCCCAGCGGAACGCCGGTTGCCAGCTTCGGGTTGGCGACGAGCCGGCGGTTTAAGCAGGGGGATGAACTCAAGGAAGAAGTCTGTTTCATCGACATCGTGGTGTTCGGGAAGCAGGCGGAACATTGCGGGCAGTATCTCAGCAAGGGCAACGGCGTCATTATCGATGGCCGGCTCCAGCAGCGCCGCTGGGAGACCGAAGACGGACAGAAGCGCAGCAAGCATGAAGTCGTGGCCCAGGGCGTGACCTTTCTGCCGAAACGGGGCGAGGCAGGAGGCGAGAGCGGCGGCCTGCACGAAGAACCTTCTTACGAAGACGAACAGCTGTAGCAGACGGAGGCGAGTATGGAACGAGGAGATCGCGGGAATGGCGGGGGCGGAGGCGGTAGGTTTTTTCAGCGCCGTAAGCCGTGCCGGTTTTGTGTCGATAAGGCGCCGATTGACTTCAAGGATGTCGGCCTGTTGCGGAATTTTCTGACTGAGCGCGGACGGATCGTCCCGCGCCGCATCTCCGGAAATTGCCTGCAGCACCAGCGCGTGTTGACGGTGGCGGTGAAGCGGGCGCGCCAGATCGCCTTGGTTAGTTTCGCTGAAGAGCGATAGGGCGAGGGATAGGTTTTGGTGAGTCTTGGATCAAGTAGCCGGGCAGTCTGTCTCCCGCTCAGTTCGGGGGCGGCGCTTCCCGTCTTGACGGTGCTGATGGATACGCTTAACCCAGCGATTGTCGATATCGCCCCAGAAGGATTGTCCCTGTCGTGCGAGGCCGCGGGGCCTGAGCTCGGCTTGGATGAGCCCGAAGAGAAGTTTGAGGGGCCACTTGCGATTCAACTGGAACTTGTCCTCCATGACGGTCCGATCACGGTGACCGGCACGTTGGAAGGAACGGCGATCCGTCAGTGCGTTCGCTGTCTCACGGAATATTCTGATCCGCTCTTCGTGAATCTCTACGCCGAGTATCTTCCGCAGGCGGGCTTGGCAACCAAGCCGGCTCCTGCTGAACAGGGCAGGAGAGGGCCGAGACGCGGTGCCCAGCCGGTTGAGCCCGTTGACGAGGCGGAAGAGGCGGACGAAGTCTATCTGTATCAGGGCGACCATCTTGATCTGGTGCCCATGGTGCGCGAGCAGGTGATCCTGGCTGCTCCGATGCAGCCGTTGTGTCGGGAAGATTGCCTTGGTCTCTGTCCGCAGTGCGGCCAGAATCTCAATGAGCGTTGCTGTGGCTGCCCGCCGGAGCAAGGGCCGAGTCCCTTTCGTGTGCTGAGGGGGCGCCTGTCCAAAGGTGGAAACGCATAGTCTGTTAACCGGGGCATGTACCCGTTGTAAGGAGTCGTCATGGCAAATCCAAAACACAAACATTCACGGTCCCGGCGGGATATGCGGAGAACGGCCAAGACCAGGCTGGTTCCTCCTGGGTTTTCGTTGTGCCCGCAATGTCACGAATTAAAGTTGCCGCACTATACGTGCATGAATTGCGGGACGTATAAGGGGAAGGCCGTCATCGTCGTCGAGGAAAGCTAGCCGAGTTTTATTTTCCAGACGTGATTCGGGTACAATTGCGCACCGTGATCACGATCCGACGCTATGTCATGCGTGAGGCCGTTCAGGTCCTAGCCGGCAAGGCGTCTCTACACGATTCTTCACATCTCTATCCGTGGACCGCTAACCGCACATGAAGATTGCCGTCGATGCGATGGGCGGAGACCACGGACCGGCCCCGGTCATTGAAGGCGCGATGCAAGCCGCGCAAGAACTGGGTGTCGGGATCATTCTGGTCGGCAAGCAGGATGAGCTGGCCGCTGCCTGTCAAAAACTCGCGTGTACCGATGCACGGATCACGATCCACCATGCTCCGCAGGTGGTGGAGATGCACGAGTCGCCGGCCACCGTGGCACGAAAGAAGCGTGACTCGTCCATCTGGGTGGCCACGGAGTTGGTGAAATCCGGTGAAGCCGATGCGGTGGTGAGTCCGGGGAATACCGGTGCGAGTATGGTCGCCTCGTTTTTTGTCCTCGGATTGATCAAGGGGGTGGAACGTCCGGCAATCGCCACGATGTTGCCCACCTTAACGGGTAGCGCGGTGATGCTCGATGTCGGCGCGAATGTCGATTGCACGGCACAACATCTTGAGCAATTCGCTCTGATGGGGAACGAATTCGCCAAGCACGTGTACGCCAAGCCGAATCCGCGCGTAGGGCTCTTGAGCATCGGCGAGGAAGACAGCAAGGGGAACGAGGTCACCAAAGAAGCCTTTAAACTGCTGAAGGCCAGTCCGTTGAATTTTATCGGCAATATCGAGGGGCGCGAAGTGTATAGCGGCAATGCCGATGTGGTGGTCTGCGATGGATTCATCGGCAATGTGGCGCTCAAGATCTCCGAAGGGGTTGCGGACGTCATCAAGAAGCTGTTGATGAAGGAGATCTCCGGCTCCTGGCTCGGGCGATTGGCCTATCCCCTGATTGCGAAGCCGTTGCTGAACCTGAAACGGAAGATCGATTATGCCGAGTTCGGGGGCGCGCCCCTGCTCGGAGTCAACGGGACCACCATGATCTGCCATGGCCGGTCCTCCGCCAAGGCGATCAAGAATGCGATTCGCCGCGCGAAGGGTTTGGCCGAGACCAGGCTGGACGAATTGATCCAGCGCGACATTGAAGAAAGCCTGAGGCGGCACCAGGACGAACGGCCGGAAGGGAAGCAGGCGTGATACGAGCGCGAATCACCGGAACCGGGTCCTACGCCCCGGACCGGGTGATGACCAATGCCGATTTGGAGAAACTGGTCGCGACGTCCGATGAGTGGATTCGCGAGCGCACGGGTATTCGCGAACGTCGCATTGCCGCCGAGGGGCAGGCCTGTTCCGACTTGGGCCTGATTGCCGCGGAACGCGCCTTGAAAGCCGCGGGCATTTCAGCCGGTGACCTCGACATGATCCTCCTGGCCACTTGCACGGGAGACATGCCGTTACCTTCCACCGCCTGCCTGCTCCAGCACCGGCTGGGAGCGACCCGCGCAGCGGCTTGTGATGTGTCTGCCGCCTGCTGCGGATTCGTCTACGCGCTCGGGGTAGCCGATGCCTATATTCGAACCGGTATGCGTCATGTTCTGGTCGTAGGATCGGAAGTGATGTCGACCATTACGGATTGGACGGATCGCAACACCTGCATTCTGTTCGGGGACGGCGCCGGTGCGGCGGTCGTGAGTGCATCGGAAGGTGAGCGCGGGGTGCTGTCCACTCATCTGCACTCGGATGGAAGCCTCTCTGATTTGATTGTCGTGCCCGGCGGCGGAACGCGTATTCCCCCTTCAGAGGCCATGGTGAGCGAACGCTCGCAGTACATTAAGATGAAGGGTAATGAAACGTTCAAGGTGGCGGTGCGGACCCTTGAGGAGGTGGCGCGGGAGACACTTGCCGCGCATCACCTGTCGGTCGATGAGCTCGATGTCTATATCCCCCATCAGGCCAATCTGCGGATCATTAAAGCGGTTGCCGACCGGCTGCATCTGCCGCTGGAAAAAGTGGTGTTGAATATGGATCGCTACGGCAACACCTCCGCCGCGTCGATTCCCATCGCCTTGGATGAAGCGGTGCGGGATGGACGGGTCAAAGAAGGGCAGTTGGTCATGTTCGGCGCCTTCGGGGCGGGCTTGACCTGGGCCTCTGCATTAGTCCGCTGGTAGTCGGGGAGCGTCTGGTCGTGGCCGGTCGGTCGCGACTGACATGCGGGGCTCGTTCAGCTTTTTCCCGTTGACATTGAGCGTGGTTTCTACGATACCTTACGCGGCTATGATGGCGTCACAAATTGGCTTTTTGTTTCCCGGACAGGGGTCGCAGTCTGTAGGAATGGGGCGCGGGTTCTACGAGGCGTCACCGGCGGTCAAGGCGGTCTACGATGAGGCCTCCTCGATTCTCGGGTACGACGTCGCGCAGCTCTGTTTCGAAGGCCCGGCTGAACGGTTGAATTTGACGGAGAATACCCAGCCGGCGTTGCTGGTGAGCAGCGCAGCGGCGCTCAAAGCATTAGAGCCGGCCGGGTTGAAGCCGCTGGCCGTGGCAGGGCATAGTCTCGGTGAATATTCGGCGGTCTATGCGGCCGGCGGGGTGTCGTTTCGGGATGCGGTGGCGCTCGTGCAGAAGCGAGGGCGCTATATGTCGGAAGCGGTTCCGCCCGGAACCGGACTCGTCGCCGCGTTACTGGGGCTTACCGCCGACGTGGTTAAGGCCGTCTGTCAGGAGGCCGCTTCGGTCGGCGTGGTGGCGGCGGCGAATTTTAATTCTCCCGGGCAAGTCGTGATCGCCGGAGAGAAGGCCGCAGTCGAACGGGCCATTGAGATTGCCAAAACCAAGGGATGTAAAAAAGCGATTCCACTTCCAGTCAGCGTCCCGGTCCATACGCCGCTCATGCAGAAGGCGGCAGACCGGCTCGCAGCGGAGTTCGGTGGAGTGGCCTGGCGTGATTTGACTGTGCCGTTGGTGAATAATGCGGAAGCCACGGCCCTGCAACGCTCCGACGACATACGGGCCTCACTGGTTCGGCAGTTGCCGTCATCGGTGCGGTGGGAAGAGTCGGTGCAGGCGATGGGCAGGCTCGGTGTCACGACTTTTGTCGAGATCGGGCCGGGAAGCGTGTTGACGGGGTTGGTGAAGAGGATTCTTCCGGGCGCCGTCACGGCGAACGTCAATGATCCGAAGTCGCTGGAAGCGACGCTGACGACGCTGGGCGTGAACAGTCAGGCGTAAGACGAGTGGAGATTGCGGGGAGCAGGCTGATGTCATTACAGGGAAAAGTAGCGATTGTCACCGGTGGGGCGCAGGGGATCGGACGGGCTATTGCGGAAGCGTTGGCCGAAGACGGGGCAGACATTGCGGTTGCCGACCTCGATCCGGCGCGTTCGCAGGACGCAGTAGCGGCGATCCAGAAGCTGGGGCGACGGGCGCTCAGTGTGAAGGTGAACGTGGCCGATTGGAACGATGCCAAGGCCATGGCCGATCAGGTGATGCAGGAATGGGGGAAGATTGATATCCTGGTCAACAACGCCGGTATTACCCGTGATGGATTGTTGCTGAGAATGAAGGAAGAAGATTGGAACCTGGTTCTGCAGGTCAATTTGAATGGAACGTTCCATTGCACAAAAGCGGTCCTGCTCCCGATGACGAAACAGCGGTACGGACGGATCGTCAACATTGCCTCGATCGTCGGGGCGATGGGGAATGTGGGGCAGGCGAATTATGCGGCGTCTAAGGCGGCGGTGATCGGGTTTACCAAGACGGTCGCGCGCGAATATGCGAGCCGGGCGGTGACGGTGAATGCGGTGGCGCCGGGCTTTATCGATACGGCGATGACCCAGGGTCTGTCGCCGGAGGTCAAGGAAGCCTTGCAGAAGCAGATTCCGCTGGGACGCCTTGGGCTTCCCTCCGACATTGCGGCGGCGGTTCGGTTTCTGGTGTCGGATGCAGCGTCGTATATCACGGGACAAGTGTTGCACGTGAACGGTGGCATGCTCATGGTATAAGTGAGTTGGGTCGGGTGTCCGGGTTGGTGTCCTCGATCCGGAATCTCCCGGTGAGGAATGTGGAGGTCAAGTAAGATGGGGAAGGAGGTGGGCAAGTCCATGGCAACAGTAGATGAACGGGTGAAGAAAATTATTGCCGAACAGTTGGGGGTCGAGGAGGAAGAAGTGACGCTCGAGGCCCATTTCGTCGAGGATTTAGGTGCCGATTCGCTCGACACGGTCGAATTGGTCATGGCTCTGGAAGAAGAGTTCGAGATCGAAATCCCCGATGAGGATGCCGAAAAGATCCTCACGGTCGGCAAAGCGCTGGACTATATTAAAGAGAAGGCATAACGGAACCGTAGGTATGCATGATCGACCTGCCAGACGTGTGGTGGTGACCGGTCTCGGACTGGTAACTCCGTTGGGAACCGGGGTGGAGAAGACCTGGAAAGCGCTGTGCGCCGGAGAGTCGGGGATCGGCCGAATCACGCGATTCGATCCGACCGGCTACGATGCGCAGATTGCCGGAGAGGTGAAAGACTTCGACCCGGCTCAGTTCATCGAGAAAAAAGAAATCAAGAAGATGGACACCTTCATCCACTACGCGGTGGGGGCGAGTCAGCTGGCGGTGGATGATGCGAAACTCACGGTGGCCCCTGAAGAAGCCACGAGGGTTGGAGTTTACATCGGGTCGGGTATCGGCGGACTGGGGTCGATCGAACATTACCACGACGTCCTCAGGGAGAAGGGCCCCGGACGGGTTTCTCCGTTTTTCATCCCGATGACGATCATCAACCTCGCTTCCGGGCAGGTGGCGATTCGAGTCGGCGCCAAAGGGCCGAACTCCTGCGCCGTGACGGCCTGTGCCACGGGTAATCACTGTATCGGCGATGCCTATCGACTCATTCAGCGCGACGATGCGGATGTGATGATTGCCGGCGGTGCGGAGGCGGCGATTACGCCGCTCGGCGTGGCAGGGTTTGCCTCGGCAAAAGCCCTCTCCTTCAGAAATGCCGACCCGACGAAGGCCAGCCGTCCGTTCGACAAGGATCGAGACGGGTTCGTATTGGGTGAAGGCGCCGGCGTGGTGGTGCTTGAAGAACTTGAGCATGCCCGCGCGCGTGGCGCCCGCATCTATGCCGAAGTGATCGGGTACGCCATGAACAGCGACGCGTACCACATTACCGCCCCGCCTGAAGAAGGGGAGGGGGCGGTCCGTTGTATGGAAATGGCCTTGAAGGATGCGGGTGTGGCCAAGACGGACATCGGCTATATCAACGCCCACGGCACGTCTACCATGGCGGATGCCATCGAGACCAAGGCCATCAAACATGTGTTTGGGGAGCAAGCCTACCGGATTCCTGTCAGTTCGACGAAATCCATGACAGGACACCTCCTGGGTGCGGCCGGTGGTATTGAGGCGGTGTTTAGCATTTTGGCGCTGCATCACGGCATATTGCCTCCCACGATCAACCTTGATCATCCCGATCCCGCCTGCGATCTTGACTACGTGCCCAATACGGCGCGTCCCGTTCAGACTCAGGTGGTCCTTTCAAATTCCTTCGGCTTCGGCGGGGTCAACGCCTGTCTGCTCTTTCGCAGGTGTGATCAGTAATCCACTTCAGGGCGTGAGTCAGGTCGTATGACGCCGGCAACGTCAATTGAGGCGGTCCAGCGCCTTCTCGGCTACCGCTTTCATCAGCCTCGCCTGCTGGAAGAAGCTCTGACTCACAAGTCTTACTCAAACGAGCGGCGCAGCAGAGAGCGAACCCAGAACGAACGCCTGGAGTTTCTCGGCGATGCGGTACTCTCGCTTGTCATGAGCGAGTATCTCGCGGCCGAGTTTCCAGGTAGCAACGAAGGCGGGCTTTCCAAGCTCAAAGCGCACCTGGTCAGCGAGGCGTCGCTCGCGAAAGCAGCCAGACGCATGAAGCTGGGCCGGCTGTTGCGACTGGGGAAAGGCGAAGAGCTCTCGAAAGGGCGTGAGAAGCATTCGCTGTTGGCCGATGCGCTCGAAGCGTTGATTGCCGCCATCTATCTGGACGGTGGACTTGAGGCCAGCAGAAAATTCACCTTGCAGGTGCTGGGAGAGGAATTGCTGGCGACGCGTGCGGAGCAGGCTCGACCGGGGATGGAGGATTATAAAACGCAGCTGCAGGAGGTCTGTCAGAAACGGTATGAAAGCTTGCCGCAGTATGAGACGGTTCGGGAATCGGGTCCTGATCATGAGAAAGTCTTTGAGGTCGAGCTGACCATTCAGGGAGTCATGCGAGGGATCGGGCGCGGTCGCAGTAAGAAGGAAGCAGAGCAAATGGCGGCGAAGGAAGCGTTGACACAGTTGGCGTGAGCAAGCGGTCGCGGACCGACTAGAAGGAGGCATGATGATGGGACAGCGGCGATGGAGCAACCGTTTAAGAATCGCGGGAATGATGACTCTGTTCATGACCGTCGGGATGGCGGGCATCGGCCTGGCCGCCGATGCCGCTCCGGCTGGAAACGAATCTGTCAGTGCGAGCAACGCGCGTGCGGTCATCAAGACGAAGTTCGGCGATATCGAGATTAAATTTCTTCCCGATGTGGCCCCGAAACATGTCGAGAATTTCATCAAGTTGGCCAAGTCGGGGTTCTATAACGGCACGATTTTCCACCGGGTGATCCCGGGATTCATGATCCAAGGCGGCGATCCCAACACAAAAGATTCGCTGAAGAAGGGGGCGTATGGCCAGGGCGGCCCCGGGCACAATGTGAAAGCCGAGTTTAGCGATCTCCCTCACAAGCGTGGCGTGGTGTCCATGGCTCGGGCTCAGGATCCGGACAGCGCAGGGTCCCAGTTTTTTGTCGTCGTGGAGGAGTCCCGATTCTTAGATCGGAAATATACGATCTTCGGCGAGGTCGTCAAAGGCATCGGAGTGGCGGACAAGATCGTGGCGTTGCCGCGAGTCATGTGCCAGACCGGCGCACCGAGTCCTGCGGACAAGGGGCCATGCGACAACCCGATCGATCGGGTTGAAATGACTGTGACGATTATTGAGTAGGTGAGACGGCGGTGTGTCCGGGCCGATCTCTTCACGAGTGTCGGCCCGGAGCAGACCGATCTCGGTCAGAAGGGTTGGTTCTGCTGTTGGGCGCGGACCAACCCTAAGAAGTGAGCGAGCGCTTTGGTCATTCGCTCGGCATGAGAGGCGGAGCGAAACAGCAAGGTATCTTCAGGGAACTGGGCTTCGAGTTCGGTGACGGCTCCGGTACAGAAACTGGTTTTCATGATGCAGGGGCCGTTGCTCTTGCAGGTGATGCGGACGCCGTACAGGACCAGGTTGTTCTCTTTCGTGTCTTGGCCCTGATACTCGATCGTGGCGATATCGTGCAAATCGAAGTGCGTGAAGCCGGTATTGACCTCGTCATGTCCGTGATTGAGTTCGACCGTGCCGAGTTTGGTCCCGGTTGGAATGACACTGTAGATCTCGGTAATTTTCGTCGGTTTTCCCGCCTTCGGATTTCTGCAACTCAGGCTTCTGACAAAGCCGTGTGTGTTGGCCATGTCGCTGATGAACTGCACGGTGTCGTCCAGGCTCTGTCCGGCGGCCGCTGCGGGTAATAAGATCATACAGGCTAGTGCCCATGCCAGGCCCGTTGTGTTGCGCGACTGCTGCCGCCGGTTCTTATTCCCGTGATACATGGTCATTCTCCGTGAAAGCTTCGTGCTGGATTTGTCCGAGGGCGCCCCCTACCGTACTGAAACCGCATACACACTGCAATCCCTACTTTGTCGTAGCGGGAGCCCTGGTGCACTCCCGGTGGCCGGGTGATGCCTTCGTGGGGCGTATCGACGGGTTACGCCACGTCTTGCGCGATTTCAGCAGAAGGAAGCGCCGGGAAGATGGTCGGATCGAGAGGCATGATTGGAGAAAGGTCGATCTGTTCGGCGATGGGGCCGAATCGGAATATATTCATCAATGTAGAGATCCGGAACTCCATTTTGTCGAGGTTGAGATAGTGGAAGAGTTGCGAGAGCATCGGCCCTTCCATGTGCGGCTGGTGAGGATCGAGTTCCCACGGATGGAAATACATGACCAGGGGGCGACCCTTGTGTTCAATCCGTCGCAACAGTCCGCAGAGGGCCGGAAATGGGAGAAGCCGAAAGTAGCTGCCGCCGGCAATGGGAAGCCGCACTCCGCCAAGGTTGACCGTGGATGGGGGAACTTCCCAAATCGGGCCGGAAGAGGTCCGTCTCAGATGGTGCCAGGGATCGGACCCCGGCAGGCCGCAATGGTCGTGCCGGATGGGCACAATGCTGGAATCGTACGTATGACCTTCCTCTGCCAGAATCGGCAAGGCCCAGAGGGTCTCAGGTGTAATGGTGAAGCCAGGCGCGCGATAACCCTGGATCGGAGAGCCCGTGAGGTCTTCGAGGATCTGTTTGGCTTTTCTCACGTCTGCACGAAACAATTCAGGCGTCTGAGCGGTGACCAGCTCATGGCCGTACCCATGCGAGGCAATTTCATGTCCGCATTCAGCGATCTGCTTGATGAGTCCGGGATGACGCTCCGCAACCCACCCCAAGACGAAGAAGGTGGCTCTCGTCTGGTAGCGGGCGAGGAGATCCAGCACCTTGCAGGTGTTTGGAGTGACTCGACTTTCAAATGATCCCCAGTGCCGTCGACGAATCGGCGAATCGAAACGGGAAACTTGAAAATGTTCTTCGATGTCGAATGTCAGGCAATGCACTGGTGCGATCCTTGGGTGTATGGTTTCGCCTACTAGGTGAGCCAGGTACGGTTTGCCATCAGGAAGCTTGAGCGGGAGATCACAGAACAAACATTTTTTCCGTGTTTTGTATACTATGTGCGCATGACGAAGTAAAGCAAAGTTTAAGCCATGCCATTTCCCTAGGTATTTCAAGCTGATATTCAGCGAGTATGGGGGACCAAGCGCAGGACTGTATCGAAGTATCTTGCCGATTCGTATCTTAATAGATACATATCGGTTTCGGGTTTGCGTGATGAGCCGAGCTCAGGGGAGGAAGGACTGGAGGTGCTGCGAGAAGAGTGGCGGTTCAGGCTGCTTCTTTCCTCTGGTTACTGTTCGGCAATGGTTGCTGAAGCGGCACGGTGAATCGAAAGATGGAACCGGACCCTGGTTCGCTTTCCGCTCCGATATGCCCACCCATCAATTCAACCAGCTGTTTGCAGATGGCCAGTCCCAATCCAGTTCCGCCATATTTCCTGGTGGTGGACCCGTCAGCCTGCACAAACGGCTGGAATAATTTTGAAAAGGCGCTGGGTTCAATTCCGATTCCATAGTATAAGCGGAACGGGCATCATCGTTCGTTCAGATCTCCCCTAGAATGCC